>CAYVCL010000053.1:0-20661 GCA_964450185.1 uncultured Lachnospiraceae bacterium
AAAATGGAATCAGAAAGTCTTATAAATAATGGCTTAGAGATTCCGAGAGATTATATAAAGGATATGGAGGGTTAAGTATATGGAAACTATAAAATTTATGAAAATGGATTTTTTGAAAATGAAGACACAAATACTTCTTATTATTTTAACTGTTTCAGTGGTTCTCCTTTTGGGTGGCAAAGTAGGGACACTTTGGGGGGCTATGTATATGATGTTTATGGGACTCATTTTTTGTGCGGTACCTTTTAGCGTTGACATGACAAATGGAGAAAGCTTTATGAAACTTCTTCCTGCAAAAGCACAGCAGAGAGTTTACGGACGCTTTTGTTTTGCGGTAATTTTCTTAGTGATGTGTACTTTGGTGATAAGCTTAACTTATATTCAGGGATTTCTAAGCGGTACGATTCAAGTTGGTTATGTGATGCCTAAGATAATCATGATTTTAAGTGCGGGATTATGTATGAACGCGATACAATATATATTCTCTTACTTTTTTGAAATCAAAAATCAGCAGTGGTTAAGCCTGGTTCGAATGATTCCGGGATTTGTATTTTTCTTTGCAGGAAGTTTCGCGATAGACAGTTTGGCAAGCATGCCTCAGGAAACGGTGGAAGCCTTAGGAAAAGTGGTAACCTATGCTATGACTCATCAGTGGGTGGCGGCTGTGGTAACCTTTGTAGTTGCCTTGGTTTTCACGATTGTTTGTGCAGTCATCTGCGGAAAACGCGAGGCGATGAAAGAAGCGTAAAAATGTGGTATACTATATCCAGAAAATAAAAGAAAAGAGGAATTTATATGTTACCAAAAGATCCAGTTATGCTTTTAAGCTTTGTGAATACCCAGCTACGGGACAATTACAGCACATTGGAAGAATTTTGCAGTGTCTATAATGTTTCCGAAGAGGAATTGACAGAAACATTAAAAGCCATAGACTATGAATACGAAGCAGGTCAGAATCAGTTTGTTTAAGGGTACTCATCATGGAAGTTTATCAGAAATTAAATATTCAATTAAATAAGCAGACAGTGTTGGAACGGCTTCAGGGCGATAAGTCAGAAAGTCTTAAAAAGGAAGTGGGAAGTGACTATGAAAGGTTGCTTCCTGCCTTTTTGCAGTGGATACAGCCGGAGTATAGAATCCAAGTAGGACCTCAGGAAAAACGAGCCTATATTCTGTTGACACTTGGTTCTGAAATAGTCAAAAAAATAGAATCCAAAATGCAGGAAGGCAATGTGATGGAAGCATTGATGCTGGATGCCATGGCAGATACTTATTTATTCCAAATGGATGGGGAAATAGCCGAGCTTACCAAGGAGCTATTCGCAGAAATGAAGTTTGGAGTAGAGAAAAGGTTGGATCCGGGTGTAGATTTGGAGCTGGAAGAACAGCGCTCCATTTATGAAAAGGTAAAAAAAGACAAGGATGAGGTCAGTATCACAAAAGGCTATATGTTTGAGCCGGTAAAAACCTTTGGATATATTTTACAGTTAACAGAGAATAGAGAAATATTCCGGATGCAGCACGATTGTAGTAAATGTAACAATCTTCAGTGTAAAATGCGAGGGAAGCTTCAACTGGAAAGGGCAGAAAGCTTTTCTGTGATTACCGCAGGAAGCAGTGTATCCGGAGAAATAGGCGATAAGATGCAACCGCCATTTCAAATAGCGGTGGATTTGGGTACCACTACCATTGCCATGCAGTTGTTATCCGGAGAAAAGGCAGTTCCAGTGAAAACTTATACGGCAGTAAATTCCTGCAGAAAATATGGCAGTGATGTGATTACACGAATCCAAAATGCAAACAGCGGTGGTTTGGAAATTTTGCAAAGACTTTCCAGAGTAGATTTGTTGCGAGGAGTAAAAGCCTTATGTGAAGCTGCCCAAATTACGCCAACATCCATCCAACGGATTGGAATTGCAGGAAATACCACCGTAAGTCAGATATTGTTGGGGCGAAGTTTGCAGGGGCTGGCGGCCTATCCCTTTACTCCGGCAACATATAAATTGCAAAGACTAGAGTTTCAGGAGGTTTTTTGCAGTAATGAATCTCAGGCAGAAGTAATCGTTTTCCCACCAATTTCCGGTTTTGTAGGTGGTGACATTGTAGCCGGTTTGTTCCAATGTGGATTTCTAAGCAGAAAACGGCCGGCAATGTTGATAGATATTGGTACCAACGGAGAAATGGTTATTGGGGATGGAGAGAGTTTATTGTGTACTTCCGTTGCGGCAGGTCCTGCTTTTGAAGGCGGTGGCTTGCGAAATGGCGTAGGAAGTATCGCGGGGGCTATCAGTGCTTATGAATATCCGGGAAAAATTACTACAATTCAGGACAAGAGTCCGGTAGGAATCTGCGGAACAGGTATGGTAGAAATATTATCAGAATTAAAAGATGCCCGCATATTAAATAAAGAAGGAAATCTTTTGGAAAGCTATGCAAACAATGGGTATGAAGTGGCAAAAACTGAGTCCGGTCAGGGAATCTGTGTCTATCAGCAGGATATCAGGGAACTGCAGCTTGCCAAAGGAGCCATTGGAGCAGGAATCGAAATGCTTGCCAAAGCGTATGGAAAAACCTATCGGGAGATACCGGAAGTCTTTGTGGCAGGCGGTTTTGGCTATCGAATGAATATTCGAAAGGCAGTAAATATTGGAATTTTCCCAAGAGAGTTTTTGGGAAAAATCAAAACAGTTGGAAATACTTCTCTGGCAGGAGTGGAAAGTTTTCTGCGGGATTCTCAGGCTGAAGAAAAGCTGCAGAAAATTACGGAAATTTCCAAAGAGGTGATACTTGCAAAGACGGAAGAATTTGAAAAGACCTATGTTAAGCATTTAGACTTGTAGAATCAAACATATTTCGAAAGAAAGTCGAGTAAAATGTAATAAGAGTTTTATGGATGGGAAAGCAGCCATGAAATGGAAGGATAAGAAATTGCCAATTCTGATAGGCATTAACATAATTTTGTTACTTATCAATATTATATTTGTATCTGATGTATCTTTTGGAACGAATTCTTCCAGTGAAACAATGGAAGTGATTCCCACAGAAAACAATACCCAAAATACGCAAACTGAGGTAAAGAAAAAAATAGCACTTACATTCGATGATGGACCACATGAAAAGTATACACCGATGCTTTTAGATGGTTTAAAAGAGCGAAATGTAAGTGCCAGTTTTTTTTTAATGGGAAAAAATGCGGAAGCTTATCCGGAAATTGTAAAGCGTATTAAGGAAGAAGGGCATGTGATAGGAAACCACAGCTATTCCCATGTCCAGTTGAATGCCATGGAAGAACTGGAAGCCTGTAAGGAAATGACAAAAGCAAATGAGGTAATTAAAGAAATTACCGGAGAGGCTCCAAATTATGTGCGTCCGCCCTTTGGGGCGTGGAGCAACAATTTGGAATGTATCACAAATATGCTTGTGGTTTTGTGGGATGTGGACCCACTGGACTGGCAATGCCAGAATAAAGATTTGGTGGTAAAAAGGGTGGTGTCAAATGTGGAGGAAGGTGATATAATACTGTTGCACGATTCTTACCAAAGTACGGTGGAGGCAACTTTTGAGATTATTGATACTTTGGAAAAAGAAGGATATGAGTTTGTAACTTTAGATGAACTGATTTTAGAGTAATTTCCTGTCTAAAAGGGCAGGGATGGATATAAGAGGATAAAAATGGATTTATTTAGCTATATGCGGGAAGAAAATTTGAAAAATGAGTCACCTCTGGCAGCGAGAATGCGACCGGAAACCTTAGAAGAAGTGGTAGGACAGCAGCATATCATTGGCAAGGATAAATTGTTATATCGTGCCATTAAGGCAGATAAGCTGAGTTCTGTTATTTTTTATGGACCGCCGGGAACCGGAAAAACAACCCTTGCCAAGGTGATTGCCAATACCACCAGTGCCGAATTTACACAGATAAATGCCACTGTTGCCGGGAAAAAAGACATGGAGGCAGTGGTAGAGCAGGCAAAAAACAATCTGGGAATGTACGGGAAGAAAACAATTTTGTTTGTAGACGAAATTCATCGATTCAACAAGGGACAGCAGGATTATCTTCTGCCTTTTGTGGAAGACGGAACACTAATCTTAATTGGTGCAACCACAGAGAACCCGTATTTTGAAGTGAATGGGGCGTTGATATCACGTTCTATTATTTTCCAGTTGAAGCCATTAGAAAAGGAAGATATAAAGACGTTGCTTCAGCGTGTAGTGGAGGATGAAAAGAAGGGCATGGGAGCTTATAATGCGGAAATTACAGAGGATGCTATGGAATTTCTGGCGGATATTTCCAATGGTGATGCCAGAATGGCACTGAATGCCATCGAACTTGGAATTATGACTACCGAGCGTGGAGAAGACGGGAAGATTAAAATTACGCTGGACGTGGCAGCGGATTGTATCCAGAAGCGTGTTATCCGCTACGATAAAACAGGTGATAATCATTATGATACTATCTCTGCATTTATTAAAAGTATGCGAGGTTCCGACCCGGATGCGGCGGTGTATTATCTGGCAAGGATGCTTTATGCCGGAGAAGATATTAAATTTATTGCAAGAAGAATTATGATTTGTGCAGCAGAAGATGTTGGAAACGCTGACCCGCAGGCGTTACAGGTGGCGGTGGCAGCTTCTCAAGCCATAGAGCGTATCGGCATGCCGGAAGCACAGATTATACTTTCGCAGGCTGTTTCCTATGTGGCAACAGCACCAAAAAGCAATGCTGCCTGCAACGGGATTTTCAAAGCCATGGACGTGGTAAAAAACACCAAAACAGCAGCAATTCCCCCATATTTGCAGGATGCCCATTACGGCGGTGCCGCAAAGCTTGGCCATGGAATTGGCTATAAATACTCTCATGATTATCCGAATCATTATGTCAAACAGCAGTACCTGCCGGATGAATTGGTGGGGGAAGTGTTTTATGAACCGTCGGATAATGGGTATGAGAAGGTGATTAAGGAACATATGGAGAGGATTCAGAGGGAAGCGGAATAGAAGGTTGGAAATAAAATGGCACAGCGTTATTTGCTGTGCCATTAAAATGTATTTTATTTCAACAATTCACTCATAATATACGCATAAACCGGCTGGCTATTCTGCTCCCAGTTTCTGCACACCATTTCCGCATCCTCCAGTGTAGGAACGGTAATGGTTAAATCAATGAGCGGTGATTTTTTCTCCATAACACGACAGCGAACGGCATATTCATTGTCTGCATTTTTTTCAAAATCGGCTAAAATAGAGCGTTCGTTGTATAATTCATAACCATGACTTTTAATATAGGAAGTAATATCTTCTTTAATCTGTTCTGAAATTCTGTTTTCAAAAAATCCAAGTGTTTCCATACCTTCTTCTGTAATATTATAGAGAGAATTTTTAGAAGAAGCGTCCACTCGTATAAGTTTAACCTCCAAAAGTTCAGCCAGTGCCTGTTGTAATGTCAAGTAATCGGTATATTCCTTGTCCAAAATAAAGTCCGTAATCTGGCTGTTAGAAAGTGAAAAATTCACTTTGCTTAACATATAAAGTATGATTAATTTGTAAAGTGTAAATGGTTCTGACATGGTCTACCCCCTTATCTGTTTTTGCCCTGCCAGGTATTTCGTAGTCTGAATTCCTGATTAATAGTATTTAATACACGCTTTTTATCGCCACTCCAGAGAGGCGCAATCAAAAGATTTTTAGGCCCGTCCCCTGTAATTCTATGTACCACCATATCTTTTGGAAGACGTTCCACAATAGAAACTATAATATCAGTATACTGTGAAAGTTCCAAAACTTCAAACTTATTTTCAAAAAAATCTTTGGCAAGGTCGGTTCCTTTTAGTATATGCAGTAATTGCAATTTTATTCCTTGTACTGGTAAAGAAGAAATATAATCGGCAGTTGCCAGCATATCAGCCTTGCTTTCTCCGGGAAGCCCCAGAATCATGTGTACCACCACTTGGATACCGGCATTGCTTAAATTTTCTACCGCATCCTGAAAACAGGAAAGTGGATATCCCCTGCGAATATATTGGGCGGTTGTTTCATGAATTGTTTGAAGACCTAATTCAACCCAGACTGGTTTTATGGAAGATAATTCTTGTAGTAATTGGATAATCTCATCAGAAAGACAGTCAGGACGTGTGGCAATGGAAAGAATTTTAATGTCCGGATGGGAAATTGCTTCCATAAATACCTTTCTAAGATAAGAAACAGGAGCATAAGTATTGGTATAAGCCTGAAAATAGGCAATATAACTGTTCCCCTTCATTTTGCTGCGTACCCGCATCTTTGCAGCCTCTATTTGCTCTGTAATAGAATTCTTGGGATTTTCGGCAAAATCGCCGGAGCCTCCTGCACTGCAGAAGATGCACCCTCTGGTATCGAGGGTGCCATCTCTGTTAGGACAGGTCATGCCTGCGTTTAAGGAAAGCTTATACAGCTTTTCTCCGTAGGTATTTTTCAAATATGTATTCAGTGAATAATAAGGACAATCCATCATTATTTTTTAATATGATCTTTTACGGCCTTGCTTACAGCTTCAGCTACACGAGGATCAAATGCTTCCGGTAAAATGTTTTCATCATTTAATTCGTCTTCTGGTACTAAATTTGCAAGGGCGTGAGCTGCGGCAAGTTTCATTTCTTCGGTAATCTGTGTTGCACGTCCTTCCAAAGCACCTTTGAAGATACCAGGGAAAGCTACCACGTTGTTTACCTGATTTGGGAAATCAGAACGTCCTGTACCAACAACTCTTGCACCGGCAGCCTTTGCAACATCCGGCATAATTTCAGGTACTGGGTTAGCCATAGCGAACAGGATAGAATCCTTATTCATGGAAGAAACCATTTCAGCACTTACAATACCAGGAGCAGAAACACCGATAAAGATATCTGCATTCTTTAATGCATCTGCAAGAGAACCTGTTTCCTGATTTGGATTGGTCTGTTTGCTCATTTCTTCCTGCATCCAGTTTAAGTCAGGTGTGTTCTGATTGATGATACCAGCTTTATCACACATAATTACGTTGGTGAAGCCATAGCGAAGAAGAAGCTTTGTAATGGCAACACCGGCACTTCCGGCACCATTTACAACTACTTTACAATCTTCTTTTTTCTTGCCTGTCACCTTAAGACCGTTGATGATACCTGCTAAAACTACGATAGCAGTACCGTGCTGGTCATCATGGAATACAGGGATGTCTAATAATTCTTTTAATCTTTCTTCGATTTCGAAACAGCGAGGTGCTGAAATATCTTCTAAGTTAATTCCACCGAAAGCAGGTGCAATATTTACAACTGTTTTGATGATTTCTTCTGTGTCCTGAGTGTCAAGACAGATAGGAAATGCATTTACACCGCCAAATTCTTTGAATAAAACTGCTTTACCTTCCATAACAGGCATCGCTGCTTCAGCACCGATGTTTCCAAGGCCAAGTACCGCACTTCCGTCAGATACAACAGCAACTGTATTGGATTTGATTGTGTATTTATAAGCAGCTTCTTTATCTTCTGCAATTACCTTACAAGGTTCTGCAACACCAGGAGTATAAGCAAGAGCTAAATCTTCTCTTGAATTTACTTTTGATTTTGCTGTGGTTTCAATTTTTCCGTTCCATTGTTCATGAAGCATAAGAGCTTTTTCGTTCGTTGTCATTTCATTCACCTTTCGTAGCTTAAATTTAATCGAAAATCTGTTTTCAATCTACCTGTAAGTATAGCACAAAGAAAATATAGGGGCAAGATTGTAAATTATCCTTTGTGTTATTTGGAATCTTGTGATATACTATAAAAAGAAATGATTCTGCGCATCGTGCATCGGTTCAGATGACCTATCCCAAAGGAGAAAATGCACAATAGAATAGTTGATAAGTACAATATTTAATTAGTATAGGAGATTTAAAGGAGTAAGTATGAGAGAAAAATATGAGTCATTACCATTAGCTACTTTAAAAGAATTAGCAAAAACAAGGGGTATTAAAGGGGTATCTACTATGAAGAAGTCAGAAGTAGTAGAGGCAATGTTAGAAGAAGACAAAAAAGAAGCAGCTAAGGCACCAAAGCCTGAAAAAGCAGAAGAAGCTTCTGCAAAGTCTACAGAAGAAAAACCTCGCAAATCCCAGCAGAAGATGGGAGAAGTAATCGAAGATGCCAACGAATTGGCAAGATTAGACAGCGGCCATACCGTAAAAGGAATTTTAGAAGTATTACAGGATGGTTATGGATTTATTCGTTCTGCATTAAATTATCTTCCGGGCGAACAGGACGTATATGTAGCACCTGCACAGATTCGAAGATTTAATTTAAAGACCGGAGATATTATAGAAGGAAATACAAGAATTAAAACATCTTCTGAAAAATTCAGCGCATTGTTATATATCAAAACAATCAATGATATGAAAATTGAAGACGCCATGAAGCGTTGTACCTTTGAAGACATGGTACCGATTTTCCCAAATGAAAGACTGCGTTTAGAAACATCTTCCAGCGGAATTTCCATGCGTATTATGGATATTTTATCTCCAATCGGTAAAGGACAGCGTGGTATGATTGTTTCCCCTCCAAAAGCAGGTAAGACAAGTCTTTTAAAGGAAGTGGCAAAATCAATTACACACAACAATCCGGATATGCATTTGATTATTCTTCTGATTGATGAACGTCCGGAAGAAGTTACCGATATTAAAGAAGATGTAGAAGGACCAAATGTAGAAGTAATTTATTCTACCTTTGATGAATTACCGGAACACCATAAGAGAGTATCTGAAATGGTAATCGAACGTGCGAAAAGACTGGTAGAACATAAAAAAGATGTTACGATTCTTCTGGATAGTATCACACGTTTGTCCAGAGCTTACAACTTAGTAGTACCTGCCAGCGGTAGAACTTTATCCGGTGGTCTTGACCCGGCAGCATTGTATATGCCAAAACGTATTTTCGGTGCAGCAAGAAATATGCGCGGAGGCGGAAGTCTTACTATTTTAGCAACTGCATTGGTAGATACAGGAAGCCGAATGGACGATGTTATTTACGAAGAATTTAAGGGTACCGGTAACATGGAACTTGTATTGGATAGGAAACTTTCTGAAAAGAGAATTTTCCCAGCCATCGATATTCCAAAATCCAGCACCAGACGAGAAGATTTACTTCTTACTCCGGATGAGCAGGAAGCAGTTTACATTATGCGTAAGGCATTGAACGGTCTGAAGTCCGATGAAGCGGTAGAATCTATCTTGAATCTGTTCGTAAAAACGAAAAACAACGAAGAATTCGTACAGATGGTGAAAAAGACAAAATTATTATAAAAATAGCTTGCACTTTATAAAAGTCTGTGATATACTTAGAAAGCTGTTTATGAAAAAATGAAATCAGCGTAAGTTGATTTAGAAAATAGAAAGTCTGCGAAGCGTGCTTTCTATGGTAGCTATAAGAATTTGGTAAAGAGGTGAAACGAATGAGAGAAGGAATCCATCCAGAATATTATCAGGCAGAAGTTACTTGCAACTGTGGTAACACATTTGTTACAGGTTCTACAAAGGAAAGCATCCACGTTGAAATTTGTTCAAAGTGCCATCCTTTCTATACAGGACAGCAGAAAGCTGCTAAGGCTCGTGGACGTATTGACCAGTTCAACAAGAAATATGGTATGGGCGAAAACAAATAAGTCTAACATAAAGATAAGGTTGAGGTTGCATAATCTCAACCTATTTTTGATTAAAGACATGGAAAAGCTTACTTAAGCGTTTACAAATAGAGAGGGAATATACGGAGGTGACATGGCTTGAAGTCATCAGGAATTGGCGGACAGGCAGTAATGGAAGGTATTATGATGAAAAATGGTGATACCTACGCGGTTGCTGTAAGAAAGCCGGACAAAGAAATAGTCGTAAAAAAAGATGTACATAAGACTTTTACAAAATGTGAGAAATTAACAAAGCTTCCTTTTATAAGGGGTATTTTTAATTTTATAGATTCCCTGGTACTGGGAATGAGCACTCTGACTTATTCAGCAGAGTTTTATGAAGAAGACGAAGAACCATCCAAACTGGACAAAGCGTTGGAAAAATTTATGGGCGGTTTTGGTGAAAAATTTATTATGGGAATGACAGTTGCCATATCTATTATTCTGGCAGTTGGCATCTTTATGATTTTCCCATATTTTTTGGCAGAATTGTTTCAAACAATTATCGTGTCAGATATTTTGCTGGCATTGTTAGAAGGCGTCATTCGTGTGGCAATCCTGTTAGGATACATTTTCCTGATATCGAAAATAGAAGATATCCAGAGAGTTTTTATGTATCATGGAGCGGAACATAAATGTATCAACTGCATTGAACATGGTTTGGAATTAAACGTGGAAAACGTAATGAAAAGCTCCAAAGAGCATAAACGATGTGGCACCAGCTTTTTATTGGTGGTTATGGTAGTAAGTATTATTTTCTTTCTGTTTATCAGAGTGGATTCTGCTTGGTTACGAGTAGTCTTAAGAATTCTTCTAGTACCTGTAATTGCCGGAGTATCTTATGAATTTATCCGTCTGGCAGGAAGAAGTGAAAATAAAGTAGTGGTAGCATTAAGCAAACCGGGGATGTTATTACAGCATCTGACAACCAGTGAGCCGGACGAAAGCATGGTGGAAGTAGCTATTAAGGCTGTAGAAGCAGTGTTTGACTGGGAAGCGTATCTGGAAGAAAATAAAGAGGAATTTGCGGCTGAGAAGGCTGCAGAAAGTAAGTCACAGGCTGTGGCAGCGAAAACAGCGGTAAAAACAGAAGCAGCGGCTACCGCAAAAACGGTGGAAAATGCAGAAACCGCATCCAAAGTAAAAGCTGTGGAGCTGGCAGAAGTGAAGGAAGCCGAAACAAAGGAAGAAACTGAGGCAGTTCCGGAATATTCTGCAAGAGAACCAAAGGCTGAGCCAAAGAAAACCAGTGTGGATATTGAGGAAGATAAGACACTCCCGGCACCAAGACTTACGGAAGTAAACAATTCGGAACAGGGTGTAATCCGCTTGCACTGGGAAAAAGTAAAAAAAGCCAGTGGTTATGTTGTTTACAGAAAGAATGCAGAAGAAGAAATTTATAAAATGTACTCTGACATCAAGAAAAATACATTCGAGGATGTGGAAGTTGAACCGGATATGATTTACTATTACAGAGTACGTGCCTTTATTCAGAAGGGTGACAAAAAAGTATACGGACAGTTATCACCGATTGAATCCAACGGATACAGTTCTCGTGTGAAATCAAAATATTAGGTGGCTGTATGAATCTGAATGATTTAAATGAAAAAATTATTTCTATATTATATGAGGCAGAAATAAAAGAAGCAGAACTGGAAGCTTTCTATATTATTGAAGCGGTGATGAATTTATCACGACCTATGTTTTTCTTAAAAAAGAGAGATGAAGTGTCAGAGCAGGATGTAAAGAGCTGTCTTGCCATCGCCCAAAAGCGAAAAGAGCATATGCCGCTACAGTACATTCTCGGAACACAGGAATTTATGGGGCTTTCATTTAAGGTGACACCGGATGTTTTGATTCCAAGACAGGACACAGAAGGTCTTGTGGAGGAAGTATTAAAACAAGTAAAACCCGGAATGAAAGTGCTTGATATGTGTACCGGTTCCGGATGCATTGCAGTAAGTGTTGCAAAATTTGTCCCAAATATTCAGGTGAGTGCCGCTGACATTTCGCCGAAAGCACTGGAAGTAGCCAGAGAAAACGCTGCAAAAAATCAGGTGCAGATTAATTTTATAGAAAGTGATATGTTTACAGAAATCAGGGAAAAGTATGATATGATTATATCCAATCCCCCTTATATCAAAAGTCAGGTTGTTACAACGTTGATGCCAGAAGTTAGGGATTACGAACCACATCTTGCATTAGATGGAAAAGAAGATGGTTTGTTTTTCTATCGAAAGCTTGCAAGTGAGTCAGGAAATTTCCTGACACCGGGCGGTATGCTGTGTCTGGAAATCGGTTACGACCAAGGAGTGGAAGTGGCACAGCTGTTAAAACAGCAGGGATTTACACAAGTGAGAGTAGAACAGGATTTATGTGGACTTGACCGGAATGTATATGGAAAATTACCGGAGTAGAAGAATACGTTAGATAGTTTTTAAATTAGGAGGAATATCATGTTTGACAGATTAGAGGATTTATTAGTTCGATTTGAAGAATTAATGAGCGAGTTAAGTGAACCGGATGTTGCCGGAAATCAGGAACGTTTCCGTAAGTTAATGAAGGAACAAAATGACCTGACACCAATCGTAGAAGCTTATAAGGAATATAAGGCTGCAAAGCAGAATATTGAAGACAGTCTGGCAATGCTTGATGAGGAAAGTGATGAAGAATTAAGAGAGCTTGCAAAGGAAGAATTAAACGATTCCAAAGCAAGAGTAGAAGAACTGGAACATGAGTTAAAAATTCTTCTTCTTCCAAAAGACCCGAATGATGATAAAAACGTTATCGTGGAAATTCGTGCCGGTGCCGGCGGTGATGAAGCAGCATTATTTGCAGCAGAAATTTACCGTATGTATATCCATTACGCAGAAAGCCATCGTTGGAAAGTGGAAACTATGGAATACGAAGAAATTGGTATCGGTGGTATGAAAAATGTAACCTTTATGATTTCCGGTCAGGGTGCATACTCTAAGATGAAGTATGAATCCGGTGTACACCGTGTACAACGTGTTCCGGAAACAGAATCCGGCGGACGTATCCATACTTCAACTATTACCGTTGCCGTTATGCCAGAAGCAGAAGAAGTAGATATCACCATTGACGAAAAAGACATTCGTATCGACGTAATGCGTGCTTCCGGTAACGGTGGACAGTGTGTCAACACCACAGACTCTGCGGTACGTTTGACTCACTACCCAACAGGTATTGTAATCTACAGCCAGACCGAAAAGTCCCAGCTTCAGAATAAGGAAAAAGCTTTCGCCCTGTTACGTGCAAAGTTGTATGATATTGAATGTCAGAAAGCTCATGATGCGGAAGCAGAAGCCAGAAGAAGCCAGATTGGTACCGGTGACCGTTCTGAAAAGATCAGAACCTACAACTTCCCACAGGGACGTGTGACCGACCATAGAATTGGACTTACGCTGTATAAGCTGGATAAGATTATGAATGGGGATATTCAGGAGATTATTGATGCTTGTGTTGCGGCGGATCAAACGGCGAAATTGGCTAAGATGAATGAGAACTAGGGGAGATACTCGGAAAAAGTGTATAAGATTAAAAATAAAGATGTAAGATAAAGAAAGAGAGTGTCCAATATTAGTTTTGTGGCTGATTTTGGACACTTTTACATATAAGATTTTTAGTATAAGGGAGAAAAGATATTTTAGAAATAAATATGCGATAAGAATGTACTAGAAGATAAATAGGAGTTGAAAATTATGGATAATAAAGATATTGGCATTAGAGCATTGGATATGCAAACCGGTTTATATAAATATAATGATAGTTTGTTGGATTTGAAAATTGGAGAAACAATGCTGATTGGAAAAGCAGCCAGTTTAGCTTCACATTTACGAGGAATACAAGTAGTTGAAGATTATGATGCATTAAAGGTCTTAGCTTCTAAATTAGGGATTACATCAACGGAATTGGTTACAGTTCTTAATATATTACAAGAAGTGGAACTTATTAGAATTATTGGAAGTTCAAGAAAACCAGAAAAAATTGAAATATTAATATCAGTATTTGAAGATGCCTATCAATTATTAGGAGAAAAGTGGAAAGATGATAAGCCGGATGAATTTGAAAGAAAAGTAGTAGAGATAATAAACGATTTAGCAAGTAAGTCAATAAAATTATCTGGTTTGTTTGATGTATATGATTTAAGTCAGGACGACTATAGTATTATTGCACAAATTGGTGGTGCGGGAGGATTTTTGGATACCTTTAAGAGTGATGGGGAAGAAATTATTTTTTCACCTATATATATGGAAGAAAATCCTAAGAAGATTTTAGAATTGTTAAATAAGTATAAGGATGAAGATGTACAGAAAGTATTAAAATTGTTAAAAGCTAAGCCGGGTTTTCCAATTAAGGATTTAAGTAATATAGAAAATGATGTCTTAGTGGGGTTGATGTCTAGTAATGTGTTGCAGACACCAGCAATTACAGCATCAGGAGGAAAAGTAAATTTTATTTTTACACCTTTTACAGAAGTGGAAGATAAAGAGATGCTAAGACAAGCTAGAAATGTTGTTTCAGCAGTAAGATATGGTGAAAAATTTTCAGCTTATTCAGAATTACATAATCCATCACTCTTCTTGCAAACATTAATAGATAGAGGTTATATTGGAAAAACGCCTCATTCAGACATAGAGGCACAATATGGTGTATTGAGAGATAATGGTTTGGGAAGGATTGAGGAGATAGGAAGTAATAGTGGTAGATATAGATTTTATTTGGCAGAGACAGATTATGCAAAAAATGTTGTCAGATTAGCAAAACGCTTAATAATTTCGCAGGAAACATTTGATCCTTCATTAGAGCGAGGAATAATAAAAGATGCGTGGAATGAAAGACAGTATTTATCGGCATATCAGTTTAGTGAATATATTCCCAATTTAAGTAATCTAAAAAATATTAAAGATTTAAAGAAAAAAAGAGAAATGCCACAAAGTTCCTTAGCAACCAAAAAAGTTAATGAGGCGTTAAATAAGTTATTTATTTCAGGAGGTGAACCAGATGTATTCTGATGATAAGGATTTCAAGCAGAAAGTAAAAATGCAAAAAGTATTTTGGTCGATGGGTATGTGGTCACGAATTGATATACCTATTGTAATATATGAGGATGATAGTCAGAGAGGAAAAATGAAAAAACATTATCTTACTGACATAGATGTATATAGTGAAATTATTCAAAAAGATTTTTCGATTGAAAAAAATATTGCAGATTGTAAGTCTGGAAGTAATGTGAAAATATTTGAACGATTATTTTGGGTAAGAGGTGTAAAAGAATATTTTGGTGCTTCACAGGCATATTTAGTCAAAAAAAGTATATCTTCAAAGGCTAAAATTTTTATGCCTAAATTGGATATAATAGGTGTGGATAATGAAACATTATTTGAATTTGAAAAAATATATCATACAAATACATTGCCTTTATATTCAGAAAAGTACTATTCTGAACTAGATAAAATTATTCCGAAATATGAGAATGAATATAAAAAAATATTTGATTATTTAGTAACAAGGTACTGGTTTACTGAATCTAATGTGAGTATGAAGGTATTATTATCTATGTTGGCAAAACGAGATTTTTATAAAACTTTAGATAAGAATAATCGAAATCATAGATTCCTTCTAATGGAAGTTTGTATTATGTTTGCAAGAACAATTTTATCATGTTGTCGCTATGTGCTAACCAGAGATGTTATTAATTTGGAACAGAGTGTAATGGAGTATATTCATGGTGGAGTAGATGGTTTTAATTCTAAAATGAATATGGTTAGGGAGATTAATAATGAACTTAAAGATGTGTTAGGGAATGTGCAGTTAGGAAATAGTGTTCTTATTCAACCATCATATTTTAAAGATTTAGTAAAACTTGTCGCTGTTATATTAGGTGAAACAAATAATGTAAAAGATATATTACGATATATGGAAATTATGCAGCATGAAATAGTTCTTGGAGAAAAGTTTGATTATAATCAATGTATGGGAAATGAGTATTCTTCTATTGGACATAAATTAGCAAAAGATATAGTACTTTTTTATTTAAAAGAAAATAAAATTAATGTGAATTTCTTTGATGATATATTTAATGGATAATAGTATGGGAAATAAAACTCATAAATAAAATTTCTGAGGAAGGAAATAAATAAATATGAATATAATTAACGCAATTATTAACTTGGTAAACAATCCTATTACTCAACTTGTAAATTATTATGAAGCAAGAAATAGAGCCAATAATATGGGAGATGCTTTGGAAGAATATGTAAAGGACTTATTCGCTAATTCTTATGATTTAAATGAAGTAGAAAGAAATAGAAGATTGAGTGAAGTGTTTTCTTATTTAGGTAATAATAGCAATCCACCAGATGCTATGTTAAGAGATGGTGATGCAATAGAGGTAAAGAAAATAGAAAGTCCTAGTTCAGCATTGGCTTTGAATAGTAGTTATCCGAAACATAAATTATATTGTAATAGTAGCATGATTTCAAATGCATGTAGAGAGGCAGAACAGTGGACTGAAAAAGATATGATTTATGTAGTTGGAGTGGTGGAGAAAAACAAAAACATATTAAAAAGTTTATGTTTTGTATATGGAACAGATTATTGTGCATCTGATGAAGTATATAGTAGAATAAAATCTACAATTAAGAACGGAGTAGAAGCAATACCGGGGGTACAATTTGCTGAAAGTAAAGAACTCGGGCATATTAACAAAGTAGACCCATTAGGTATTACATATATGAGAGTTCGCGGAATGTGGGGAATAGAGAATCCATTTAAAGTATTTAATTATGTTTATGAAAGAGATAATACAAAAGAATTCAATTTTATGTGTATTATTGATTATGAAAAATGGAATTCGCTAGATAATGTTAATGAGTTAGTAGAATTATCTTTACGGGTTAAAGAATTGGAGATTGTAGATGTAGAAATAAAAAATCCTGACAATCCAGCAAAGTTAATAGATGCAAAACTTATAAAATTTAGTAGGTAGGTGTATATAATGAAAGTAATATCGCTTTTTTCTGGAGCAGGAGGATTGGATTTAGGATTTGAAAAAGCAGGGTTTGAAATTCCATATGCAAATGAATATGATAAAGCTATATGGGAAACATATGAAAAAAATCATTTGAATACAAAGTTGATAAAAGGAGATATTCGACAAATTCCAGATGAAATTTTTGAAGGGGAAATTGATGGAATTATTGGTGGACCTCCTTGTCAATCATGGAGTGAGGCAGGGGCATTGAAAGGAATTGATGACCCGAGAGGCAAATTATTCTATGAGTATATAAGAATTTTAAAACATAAACAGCCTAAATTTTTTCTTGCGGAAAATGTAAAGGGAATGATGGCAAATCGACATAGTCAGGCAGTTAAGGATATAGTAGAAGCTTTTGAAAATTGCGGTTATAATGTAACAATTAATTTAGTAAATGCTGCTGATTATGGTGTAGCTCAAGATAGAAAAAGAGTATTTTATATTGGTTTTAGAAAGGATTTGAATGTAGATTTTCATTTTCCAGAACCAACCACCTTAGAAAAGGAACAAAAATTAACTTTTAAAGATATTATTTGGGATTTAAAGGATGATGCAGTCCCAAGTTTAGAAGGAAATAAGACGAATGGTGTATTAAAAATGCCAAACCATGAGTATTTTACAGGTGCGTATAGCCCAATTTTTATGAGTCGTAATAGGGTAAGAGGTTGGGGTGAACAAGCATTTACAGTACAAGCGAGTGGAAGGCAATCACAATTGCATCCACAAGCACCAAAGATGGTTAAAGTAGGAAAAAATGATTGTAGATTTGTGGAAGGAAAGGAAAGTTTATATAGAAGATTGACCGTTAGAGAAGCTGCAAGAGTGCAAGGATTTCCAGATGACTTTATTTTTTATTATATAGGATTAAATGATGGCTATAAGATGATAGGTAATGCGGTTCCAGTGGAATTATCTAGAATAATAGCAGAAGAAATTAAAAGTACATTAGAAAAGGAGTTGCTATCCTAAAAAATCCATGCTAACATACCACACATTCTAAGATAGAAGGAGGTGTGGTAAGATATGGAATCCAGTAACAACAAGTGTTTAGTCAGTAGTTATGCAATGGTTCAATTCTTTTTGAAGCAACTGTTTAAAGAAAATCTGATTGATACAGATACCTATGTATTTGCAATGAACATGGCAAAAGAAGAATACGGACAAAAGCAGAAGAAAAGACATTGACGTACATGTGTATAGCCTATGGCTTTTCATTGCCACGTATGTATACACCTTGAAAAAATATTGTAGCGTATGTACATTGCCTTTACACAAAGCAACGTATGCGTATAGCTCTAAATTTTTTATCTACGCATATGTACACATCCTAAAATTAAGCAACGTATGTGCATAGCACCCGACCAGGCGGCGAAGTTGGCGAATATGCAGGAGAATTAGGGGAGATTCCTGTAGTTTAGATGTGAGATTGAAAATTGGATAATGAGATGTAAGAAAGAGGTGCCTTATATCAGTTTAAGTGGCTGATATAGGGCATTTTTTGTGTGGTGATAAATGGTGAGATTGGAAAGTGAGAGGGGGCGAAGGTGTCGGAAAATGGTGTTGTGGAAATGGGAGAGGTATTATATAATGAGTAATATAAATTTCAGTTTGACGAAGCGACAAATCCCAATTTGGAGAGATTGGAAAATTTGAAGTTGACGAATATTACGGAGAAATAATGAAAAAGATTAATTCAATTAATTATGGTGGAAAGATTATTAGTATCGGCTTAATAATTATGTTTGTTGTACCGGGGATGCTGATGCTTATAAATACCATACTAGATTATGATGCAATATGGTTGATATTAAGGCTGTTATTTATAATTGGTGCCTTAATACTGATATGTTTTATAGTGCATTTATTCATTGAACTGCATCAGGACAAGAAGATAGATAAGTACTATAGTAAGCATAGAAATGTAAAAATTATACTTAATGATGGCAAATGTGAGTGTGGAGCATGTGGAAGCAGAAATATTGGTCCGAACGATGAATTCTGCAATACATGTGGGTGTAAGTATGGACATGCAGAAGATAAGAAACCGCAAGAAATATTGAATGGCAGTGAAAAGTAGAATTATGTGACTATGAATGAAAAGTTTGAGGTTGATTTATGATAGGGATATATTTTAGTGGAACAGGTAATTCAAAATATGCATTAGAGGTATTTATGAGAGAATATGACAATAATTCTGTTCTGTTTTCTATTGAAGATAAAAACCTCATAGAACACATAAATAGTCATGACGAGATAGTATTTAGTTATCCTGTTCAATATAGTGCAGTACCCAAAATCCTGAGTGATTTTATACATAACAATTCTTCGGTGTGGCAAGGAAAAAGAGTTTTTATTATTGCTACAATGGCATTGTTTAGTGGAGATGGTGCAGGAGTATTGGGGCGTTTGTTAAAGCAATATGGTGCAAAAATCACAGGTGGCTTGCATCTGCAAATGCCAGATAGCATTGCTGATGAAAAAGTATTAAAGCGTTCTCTCAAAAAGAATATTCAGCTTGTGGAAAATGCAAATAGTAAAATTGTCCAAGCTGTTGCCTATATAAAGAATGGAAAATATTCACAAGAAGGCGTGGGAATTTTATCTCGTTTGGCAGGTTTCTTATCACAGCGATTATGGTTTGGGCATAGAACTAGAAAATATAGTGATAAATTAAAGGTAGATGCAGACAAGTGTATTGGATGCTCTAAATGCGTAAAGATATGTCCAACAGAAAATATTATTATGACAGATAATAAAGCACAAGGGAAGAATAAATGTACGGTATGTTATAGGTGTGTGAATGCGTGCCATAAACAAGCAATTACACTGCTTGGAAAAACAGTTATTGAACAAACTTCTGTTGAAAAATATTTATAATACAAATGTAAAAATTTGAATTTGTAGGAGAAACGCAAGATATGTAAAGCAATATAGCAAAGCGTGGTCGCAAAAAAACAGGCATAAAATTATGTTGGATTCCAAATGCAGCACACAATTCTGATGTTGATAATCCAGAGGATGTAAATAATTGTATCAAAGAATTTTTGGAAGATTACAAGAACTAAAAGGAAGAAGGAAATAGTTATGAATGGAGAATTTTATATTCAGAAGTTGAAAGAGGCATATGAAAAATGTGGTTTATCAAATGAGTGGAATCATCTTTTTGAAATAGCACATGGTATATCCGAAGAAGACAAACAGTTATTGCTGAAAGAATATCCTGATTTCCCAAAAAGTTTAATGGAAATCTTAGAAACCATAGATGGAACATATTGGCGAAAATATGGTGACGAAGAAGTGAACTATTATTTCTTTGGCTCAGATGTTGACGAAGGTGAGTATCCATACTATTTGTTTTCTGCAAAAGACATGATGGATAATACAGATAGGGCATCAAATTTTGGAGGTTTATTTTATTATTTTTTAGAAGAATTTGATGAGGATTATGGTCCGTTTGTGGATGATAGAATACAGATGGATGTTAATAAATTAAAATGGTTGAATTTTTCTGATTGCATGAATAACGGTGGTACTTCAAGTTTGTTTATTGATTTTACGCCATCTGAAAAAGGAATAAAAGGGCAAGTCATTCGATTTTTACATGATCCTGACGAACTGGAAGTTATTGCTGACAGTTTTGATGAGTTCCTTGAAATGCTAATTGCGGATAAGTTCAAATTTATACAAGAGAAGTAGTTTGGAGGAGTGGCGAATTTTAAATTGTAAATCACGTAACTGGCACAATATAGCAAAAATAAATAAAAACCCAAAATAAATCCGATGTAAATTGACAAAAATGCACAAAAATGATATAATTTTTGTATTGAAATGTGAAAATTCACAGAAAGGACTTGACAGCTATGTACGAAAGAAATACACTGAGCACAGCACAGCACAGCACAGCACAGCACAGCACAGCACAGCACAGCACAGCA
>CAYVCL010000054.1:0-20526 GCA_964450185.1 uncultured Lachnospiraceae bacterium
GAGCATACCCTGCACGGTATGCCCTCTTTCTATCTTCAAAACAAGTAGTTATAACCTGTTTATTAATTATTCTGCATTATCTGCTGTAATCAATGTAACTTCTACCGGAATAGATGCTTCTACTGTTTCACCAGCAAGTAATTTCACTGCTGTTTCTACAGCGGTTGCTCCCATAAGTTCTGGCTGCTGTGCTACCGTTGCTGCCATCTTTCCTTCTTTGATTGCTGCAACAGCATCATCAGTTGCATCGAATCCAACTACTACGATTTCTTTTCCACTGATTGCTTCTAATGCTCCTAATGCCATTTCATCATTGTGAGCGAATACACCCTGAATATCAGCATTTGCCTGAAGCATATTTTCCATAACTGTCATACCTTCGGAACGGTTGAAGTTAGCAGTCTGTTTGGAAACTACGTCTAACTGTTCGTCAGCTACCAAATGGAAGCCTTCTCCACGGTCGATAGTTGCACTTGCACCTGGTACACCTTCAAGTTCAGCCACTTTTGCGCCTTCACCAACTAAAGTTACCAGATATTCTGTAGCCATTTTTGCACCTGATACATTGTCAGAAGCGATAGAACAATCAATTTCTACACCGTTTACACCACGGTCTACAGCGATTACTTTAACGCCCTGTGCGATTGCATCTTCTACTGCAGGTGCTACTGCATCAGAATCTACAGGATTAACAATCAAAACGCTGATATTTTTTGAAAGAAGGTCTTCAATATCACTTGCCTGTTTTGCAGCGTCATCACCTGCATCAACAACAATCAGTTCTACGCCTGCTTCTTTTGCTTTTGCTTCTGCACCATCTGTAAGAGTTACGAAAAATGGATTATTTAAGGTAGAAACAGAAAATCCCACAGTTCCTGATGTTTCTGTTGAAGTTTCTCCTGAAGTATCCCCTGAACTTTCACCTGATGTTGAGGTTCCACCACATGCTACCATTGTAAATGCCATTGCTGCTGTCATTACTACAGCCATCAATTTTCTAATTCTCATACCAATCTCCTCCTTATTGTTTCTTTACATAAAATTTTAATTAACGTTTTCTGTCGGATAATACCGCAATCAGAATTACAATACCTTTTACCACATCCTGATAGTAAGAAGATACACCAAGAATGTTAAGACCATTGTTCAAAACTGCGATAATAAGCACTCCGACAAAAGTTCCCCAAATACGTCCTCGGCCACCATTCATACTGGTTCCGCCAAGAGCTACAGATGCGATTGCATCTAATTCATATCCATCACCAAGCGTTGGTTGTGCAGAACCAAGTCTTGATAAAAGAATCAAACCGGATAAAGCAGCCATGCAACCAGAAATTGCATATGTAATCAATTTTGTTTTGTTAATATTCACACCTGCAAGCTTTGCTGCCTGAGCATTACTACCTGTCGCATAAACTCTGCGTCCAAAGGTGGTTTTTTCCAAAACAAACATAAATACGATAAATACTACAATAAACAGTATTACTGGAAATGGAATTCCAAGAACACTTCCTTTTCCAACAAATTTAAGTAATGCACTGCTTCCTAAATTTGAAATTGGTTTACCATCCATGTAAATCAATGTCAATCCACGGAAGACTGTCATTGTAATCAATGTTGCAATGAACGGCTGAAGACGTCCTTTTGTTACCATGAAACCACTGATTGCTCCAAAGAACGTACCTAAAAGCAGTGACAAAATCATTGCCAAACCTACCGGCATGCCATTGGAAATAAATCCTGCACATAGTGCTGTGGTCAATGCCAATACCGAACCTACCGACAAATCAATTCCGCCGGTAAGAATAACACATGTCATACCAAATGCAATAAATCCATTGATGGATGACTGTCTAAGCAGAGATAAAAAGTTTGACGGAGTACGAAATTCCGGACTAAATATCCCTATTACTACCACCAAAAGAATCAGCGCAATCAATGCACCAAAATCTTGAATATTAATTTTCTTACTTTTCATCTAAATCCCCTCCTGTCGCTAAAATCATAATATTTTCCTGATTTGCTTTTTCTTTTGCAAGACAACCTCTTACAACACCTTCTCTGACTACCATAATCCTGTCTGACATGCCAAGAACTTCCGGAAGTTCTGATGATACCATAATAATGGCAACACCCTGGGCAGCAAGATCATTTATAATATTATAGATTTCCTTCTTTGCTCCAATGTCTACACCTCTGGTCGGTTCGTCAAGAATCAGAACCTTTGGATTTGTATGAATCCATTTGGCAAAAACAACTTTCTGCTGATTACCGCCACTAAGGTTATTACATTCGTGTTGAGGACCTGTACATTTAATATGTACTTCTTCTATTCCTTCCTGTACCAACTCCTTCTCAGCATGGCTGTTTAACACACCGCCTTTAGAAATCTTACCCAGATTTGCCAGCGAAATGTTTTTCATAATACTTTCTTCCAGCATCAGGCCTTCTACTTTACGGTCTTCCGTAATAAAACCAATTCCGTTCGCCATTGCAGCCTGCGGACTTTTAATTTTAACTTCCTGACCATTTAAATAGATACCACCCGACACATGAGCCATATTTCCAAATATCGCCTGCATGATTTCGGTTCGTCCTGCTCCCATTAAGCCGGAAACACCAAGAACTTCGCCTGCATGCACCTGAAAACTAACATCTTTAAAAACACCCGGACAAGTAAGACCTTTTACTTCGAAAACTACATCTCCGATTTTGGCATCTCTTACCGGATAACGTTCCCCAATTTCTCTACCAATCATCATCTTAACAACATCATTCATGTCGGTGTCTGCGATTTTCTTGGTTCCAATATATGAACCATCACGCAATACCGTAATTCTGTCACAAAGATAGAAAATTTCTTCCATACGGTGAGAAATGTATACGATGGAAACGCCCTTTTCTTTCAGTGATTTTACTACCTCAAACAGTACATCTGTTTCACTCTGAGTAAGTGCTGCTGTAGGTTCATCCATGATAATAACTTTTGCATCCACCATCAAGGCTTTTGCAATTTCTATCATCTGCTGCTGACCTACGGATAATTCACTCATTCTCTGTGCCGGATCAATCTTTACTCCCAGCTTGTTGAGAATTTTCTCCACTTCCTGACGCATTGCTTTCTTATCACATATGCCGAAAGCTTTCTTAATTTCTTTTCCAAGGAACATATTTTCTTCCACGGTCAGGTCGAATAATACGTTCAATTCCTGATGAATAAATACGATTCCGGCTTTTTCTGCTTCCTGAGGATTCTGGTAACAAACTTCCTGACCATCCACGATTACGGTTCCGGCATCTCTTGTATACACGCCTGTTAAAATCTTCATCAGTGTAGATTTTCCGGCACCGTTTTCTCCCATAAGGGCATGAATTTCGCCATGATCTAATAAGAAGCCTGCACTTTTCAAAACCGCGTTACTGCCAAATGATTTGTCAATACCTCGCATTTCGATTTGCATGTCTATCCCTCCTTTCAGAAAATACAGCCGGACTGTAAGATGATGTTTGCGTATGGTGTTGTTTCACCGGTACGAATTACCGCCTTACATTCCTTTGTCAGCGACTTCAGTTCTACATGAGAAACAAATTCCACCTCCAGTTTCTCATCTGTAGATGAAAAATAAGTTTCTATTTCACTTAGCACTGCCGGATTCTTTTCTTTGATTTCCTCCGCCAGAACTATTTTTTCTATTTTCATATCGCTTCCAACTTCTTTCAATACATCCATAAAAGAAGGTTGTCCGAATTTAACTGCAAGGTCAATTCGCTCTGTTTCCTCCGGAATCGGCAGACCGCAGTCCCCAATACAAATCCGGTCTGTATGCCCCATATAAGACAGCACCCGTGAAATGTCGCTGTTCAAAATACCTTGTTTCTTCATATATACTCACCCCCGAAGTGCTTTTTCTACTTCCTCTTGTGTCGGCATTCCACTCTGAGCCCCAAATTTTTCAGTGGAAAGACTGGCTGCCGTATTGGCATAAGTCAATGCCGTCTTCATATCTTCTCCCTTTGAAATCTGTACACAAAAAGCTCCATTCAATGTGTCACCTGCTCCTGTAGTATCCACAACCTTTGCCGGTCTTGCAGGAATTGTCAACACTTCTCCGGATTTCAAGCAGGTGGATACTCCTCTGGAACCTTGGGTAATTACCAATTTTTCCGGATACTTTTTAAGCATTTCTTCTGTACTCATTTCATTTCCAAAAATAAGTACTGCTTCATGTTCATTTGGTGTCACATAAGTGACTTTTTCGATAATGTCCATTGGTACTTCTGCTGCCGGTGCCGGATTTAATACTACCGGTACTTTTCTTTCGGCACAGAACTCCACGATATAATGTACGGTTTCCAGTGGAATTTCATGCTGCAAAACCACCATGTCATAGGTTGCAAGAGTATCTTTGATACTGTCCACATATGCTTTGTCTACTTTACCGTTCGCTCCCGGAATTACAATAATTGTATTATCATTGTCCCCAACTGTAATCATTGCAATTCCTGTTGGAACATCAGAAAGCACTTGAATGTGGTCTGTCTTTACTCCTACGCTTTTTAAGTTGTCAATCATCTTCTGGCCATGGCTGTCATCCCCCACACAACCGAACATTTCAACTTCTGCTCCAAGTTTTGCCATAGCAACCGCCTGATTGGCACCTTTTCCACCCGGAATATAACTGATACTATCACCCATCAGGGTTTCTCCCTTGAGAGGAATTCTTTCCGCTGTAACAGTCATATCCACATTAATACTTCCTACTACTGCAAGTTTCATAGACCTCACCCCTTCTTTTGTTGTCGCCACACCCTAATATCAATTTTCTATCTTGGTTTTATTATAAGCCCCAAGTTCTATAACGTCAATTAACTTTAGTTATTTTGATGGATATATATAGTTTTCCAAAACTTTTTTTGGTTATTTTGACTATGATTAGATGGTTAGATATCGGCTCACCTGATATACATATTCCGGTAAATCTTTTTCCATTGCCAGTGCTTCTTCCATATCAAAATCTACGTATTTTCCATCCTTATAAGCCACTACACGGTTGCTTTTTCCCTCACACAGCAAGTCTACTGCAAATGCTCCCATGACCGAACCTCTTACTCTGTCCGTTGCTGTTGGATTGCCCCCTCTTTGAATATGCCCTAAAATGGTAGCTCTGGCAAGAATTCCGGTTTCTTTCTGAATTCTTTTTGCCATTTCTTCAGAATGTCCAATTCCTTCTGCATTTACAATAATATGATGTCGCTTTCCCTGTTTTCGGTTATCCACGATGTGCTTCATCAGTTTATCTGCATCGTAATTATGCTTTTCCGGAAGCAGGATGTCTTCTGCACCATTGGCAATTCCACACCATAAAGCAATATAACCTGCATTTCTTCCCATTACCTCAATTACGCTGACACGTTCATGGGAAGTGGAGGTATCACGAATTCTGTCTATGGCTTCCACTGCAGTGTTCACTGCGGTATCAAATCCAATGGTATAATCAGTACAGGCTATATCCAAATCAATGGTTCCCGGAACTCCAATGGTGTTAATCCCTCTTGCTGCCAGTGTCTGCGCCCCTCGAAAAGAACCATCACCACCGATTACCACCAAACCGTCAATTCCATGCTTTTTGCAGATTTCTGCGGCTTTGTCCTGATACTCTTCCTCTTTAAATTCGTCACATCTTGCCGTGTATAAAATCGTACCGCCTCTTGAAATGGTATCCGATACCGAACGGGCATCCATGTCTTCAATTTCTTCGTTCAGAAGTCCGCTGTACCCATGCATAATTCCTTTTACTTTTATCCCCTTACAAATGGCAGTTCTAACAACCGCCCGAACCGCTGCATTCATTCCCGGTGCATCCCCTCCACTGGTAAGAACGCCAATGGTTTTCATTTCCCTTTTCATAGAAACCCTCCTATCCTTACTAGGTATTTACAAAATCCTATATTAGTTTACCCCATAGTGTCAGAATATTTCCACGAATCTCCCGTATTAATCTTAATTTTATATTATTTTTTGTATATTTTCAATGCTTTTCAGCGATGATTTCCAGAAATTTCCGTCAAATTTACCGTATCGTATTTTAGCAACTTTACCAAAGGATTTTTCTATCCTGATGCATCTTACCCGTTACATTTGCAACTTACCTCTCTTATTTTTCCACTTAGCCTTTCCCCTCTTGTATCTCTTTTGGAAACCTTTTATACTCCATTCAAACAACAAATTTCTGTTACATTCATACAGACAGGAGGAAATTTTATGGAACCTATAATTCAAGTGACACACCTGAAAAAATATTTTAAAGATGTAAAAGCTGTGGATGATATCAGCTTCACCGTAGAAAAAGGAGAACTATTCGGTTTCTTAGGTGTAAATGGTGCCGGAAAAACTACAACCATTCAAATGTTAACTACCTTTTTTCCACCTACGGAAGGGGAAGTTAGTATATGCAATCTTAAATTAGGAAAAGCAAACGAGCAGATTAAACATCATATCGGTGTGGTCGCTCAGAACAATCGTCTGGACAAACGCCTGACCGTTCAGGAAAATCTGCTGCTTCGGGGCGGTCTGTACCAACATAATCGTAAGGTTTTAAAAGAAAACCTTGCACGGGTCAGTGAAATCTTAACACTTACCGATGTTTTGAAACGTCCTTATGGAAAATTGTCCGGCGGGCAAAAACGGCGGGCTGAAATTGCCGCAGCATTAATGCACACTCCCGAAATCCTTTTTCTGGATGAACCTACTACCGGCTTAGACCCTGCCACCAGAAAGCAGGTCTGGTCTGCGATTCGCAATCTTCAAAAAGAACTGCAGATGACCGTTTTTCTAACTACCCATTATATGGAAGAAGCCGCAAAAGCAAACCATATTGCCATTTTAAATAAGGGAAAGCTCATCGAATATGGCACACCGTTTTCTTTGAAAGAAAAATACGCCAAGGATACGTTGCGGTTGATTCCAACCGAAGAAAGCCAAACTGCCCTTGCCCATCTATTGGAACAAGCAAACCTAAATTATCACAGAAAGGAAAATTCCTATATTGTAGCAATGGATTCCACGTTATCTGCCCTTCCTGTGTTAGAACAGGGGAAATCTTTGCTTCAGGGCTTTGAAGTTATTCAGGGAACTATGGATGATGTATTTTTAAACGCAATGAAAGGAGATATTCGTTATGTCTAAATATATAAGCCTTACCAAACGAAACTGTCTGGTATTTTTAAGAGATCGCTCTTCTGTATTCTTTTCTCTGCTTTCTATGTTAATTGTTATGTTGCTGACTACTGTTTTTTTAGGAAATTTAAACGTTACCAGCATCACCAGCTTGCTGGAAGAATACGGTGGAATAAGAGATGCTGCAATAGATACTGCTAACGCAAAAGAATTGGTCTGGTACTGGACTCTTGCAGGTATTTTAGTAGTAAATTCCCTAACCGTATCTCTCACCGTAATCGGGCTAATGATAACCGATAGCAACGAAAACCGTCTGGAAGCTTTTTACACTGCACCAATCAGTAAATCTGTGGTGGCTCTTTCCTATGTTACCTCAGCCATCTTGATTGGCACCCTGTTTTGTGTACTTACTTTAGTGATTGCTTTGATTTATATTGCAGCAACCGGCGGAACCATGTTATCCCTTTCTGCTATTTTACAAATTTTATTCTATATATTTATAAATGTGTGCATCTTTTCTATTATTATGTATCTGGCCGCACTTTTTGTTAAAACTCCCGGTGCATGGTCAGGTATTGCTACCATCGTAGGTACTCTGGTCGGTTTCCTAGGTGCCATCTATCTTCCTATGGGCTCACTTCCGGAAGAAGTCGGAAAAGTTCTGACCTACCTTCCGGTACTTCACGGTACCTCACTGATGCGAAAAGTATGCTGCGAATCGATCCTAACCAAAACCTTCGAGGGAATACCCCAAGAAGTTTTGGACATATGCAAACAAGAAATGGGTATCACTATCTCCATGAACAATACCACTGTTTCCACTCCTTTCCAATTAGCATTTATGGTAATATGTGGTGCCATGGCTTTTATCGCTGCCTTAATAGTCGCTAAACATAAACACCTCAGTGACCGATAAATAGATTAATGCAATTTACACTTAATTAAGAAGGGAGTGACAAACGTGAAAATCACAATTTTAGATTTACCTCCTGGAGAAGAAGCAGAAATCATTATCAAGTGCGAACATGTTACCGATGATTTAGCAAAACTTATCAATGGTTTCAAGCAGGGAAGTCAGAAGATTACCGGCTACCAACAAGGAAATATTCATCTGCTCTCTCCTAAGGATATCTACTATTTCGAGTCTGTAGACCAGCACACCTTTGCCTACTGCGAAAAGGAAGTCTTTGAGATAAAGAGCAGGCTGTATGAACTGGAAGCCGAATTGCCATCTTTGGATTTTCTGCGTTCCTCCAAGTCAACTATTTTAAATCTAAATAAAATAAAAAGTCTTACTCCCGCCTTTGGAAGTCGTTTTGAAGCCCTTTTAAAGAATGGCGAAAAAGTAATTATCTCTAGGCAGTATGTAAATACTTTAAAAGAAAAATTAGGATTATAATTATGATAGAAAGGATGATACAAAAATGAACAAGCTATTTCGCATACTTCATTTTTTATGGAGCGGATTTTCCTCGATTGTTACCGGAATTACCTGCGTAGCTACTGTTTTTATCCTTATATTCTGGGGAACGGACGTTGACCTTGGCGTGGAAATTCTCTGGCAGATTTTGTTCGTATCTGCCCTCTGCTCTTTAGGAAGTTTAGTTTTATACAACGAAAAAACAGAATTTTCCAAAAAACAAATGTTGTTTCGCCTGTGTCTTTTATTTGCTTTTGTAGATATTGTGGTACTTGGGTTTGGATGTCATTTTCAATGGTTCTCTTTTTCCAGTTGGAAAATGGTTGTGGGCATGGAATTATGTATTATTGCCGTATTTGCCGGCACGATTATCATTTCTTGTTTGGCAGCCCAAAAAGAAGCAGATACCATGAACGAAAAATTAAGGGAGCGGGAGCGTTAAGTAGCTCGCCCCCTTCTTGTGGCTCTTTATCATTTATGGTATAATTGTTAAATATTGTAAGAAACTATATATAATAAATGGAGGTAAGATCATGGCTTGGTACGATGAAGCAATCTTTTATCACATCTATCCTTTTGGGCTTACAAATGCACCAAAGGAAAACACTTACGGGAAAGTGGAGCACAGATTAAATTCTGTCATTCCATGGATTTCCCATATCAAAGAAATTGGCTGTAATGCCATCTATATCGGTCCACTTTTTGAATCTGTTGGACACGGATATGAAACTACAGATTACAAAAAATTAGACTGCCGTTTGGGAGATAACAAGGATTTAACTGATTTTGTGTCAGAATGTCACAAGGCAGGCATTAAAGTAATTCTGGATGGTGTTTTCAACCATACCGGAAGAGATTTCTTTGCATTTAAAGATATTCAGGAAAAAAGAGAAAATTCTGCCTACAAAGACTGGTACTGCAATGTGAATTTTGGGGGCAACAATGAATACAATGACGGATTTTCTTATGAAAACTGGGGTGGCTATAATTTATTAGTAAAATTAAACCAGAAAAATCCTGCAGTAAGAGAATATATCAGCGATGTAATTCGCTTTTGGGTAAAGGAATATGACATTGATGGTATCCGCTTAGATGCCGCAGATGTACTGGATTTCGAATATATGAGCACATTGCGTCAGGTCGCAAATGAGGTAAAACCTGATTTCTGGCTGATGGGCGAAGTAATTCATGGTGATTACAGCCGTTGGGTAAACGAAGGAACTTTACATTCCGTAACCAACTACCAGCTTCACAAGGCGCTCTTTTCCGGTCACAATGACCATAACTATTTTGAAATTGCCCACACAGTAAAACGCCTTTACGAAATGGGCGGCAATAAACCGGATGGTTTGAAGCTTTACAACTTTGTAGATAACCATGACGTAGAACGAATCTACACCAAATTAAATAAGAAAGCACATTTCGCACCGGTACACGTGTTATTATACACACTTCCGGGTATTCCTGCCCTTTACTACGGCTCAGAATTTGGAATCGAAGGAAAGAAAGAACAGTTTTCCGATGATTCCCTGCGTCCTGCTTTATCTTTAGACGACTTTAAAGATGCAGTGAAAACCAACTCATTTACTGCACTGATTGCTGCTTTAGGACGCACACGCCAGCAGTCAAAGGCTCTGTCTTACGGTGATTACCAGGAGTTAGTTTTAACAAACCGCCAGTATGCTTTCTCCAGAAATACGCAAGATGACTGCGCTATTGTCACGGTAAACAATGATGATAATTCCTGTACTTTAACCGTAGGCTGTGGCAATTATTCTAGTTTTGTAGGCGCATTAAGCGGTAAGAAGGTTACTGCAAACAACGGCACAATTACGGTAGACGTGGATGCAAATTCCGGTGAAATCTGGCTTCCGGAAGGTTCCGGCACAAAAGCTTGTGACACCTCTGTGAAATTAAATGTGGCAGATGCTATTGCGAATACGAAAACAGCTGCTCCGGAAAAGACTGCTCCGGAAGAAGCTACTCCGGCTTCGGATGCCAAACCAGAGCACACACCTGCGGAACACCACAGTGACAACAATGCTTTTGAACAGGGAAAAATTGCAGGATTACAGGCTGCCATTATTGCCCGTATGGAAAAGAATGGTCCTGTGACAGAGCAGATGAGAAATGATGTTTACAACAATACTCATTATGATTCATTGATTAACTGGGTTAAGAGTTTTTAATTTGATATATTTAGTTGAGTAAAGGGGCATATCACGAATGGTAACGCCACATAGGGATGTTTTTTAAGTAAGATTACGGTGTAACTCAGTAAAATGAATTACACCGTATTTCTTTTGTCATTATGCTACAAAGCGGACTTGACTAACTTTCATTTCTGTTTCTTCTTCCATTATTCTAACAAATCCTCAGCTCTGCATCCGAGTATCTGTGCCAACGCAAACAGGCTGCTTGCAGTTGCCTTGTTTATATCCTTTGCACGCTGTTCATATTGCTGAATCATTCGGAGTGTAACCCCTGATTTTTCAGACAACTCTTTTTGTGAAAGTCCGATTGCCTTGCGAACTGTCTGTAATTTTGTAGGTAAATTTTTACGTTCAAGCATAGAATTTGCAACATCAACAAACTTTTCCTCTGCTGCTTCGTGTAAAGTAGGATACAACTTATAAATCTCACTCATAGGAAGATATTTTTTTATTTCCTTAAAACTTTTGCCTGTGTTCCATTGATAAAATGCAAGTATCCAACCACACCAATATTCAGGTGAGTAATCATATTCGGTCTGTGGTGCAGGCAAATCAATATTTTTTCCGGTCCGGCTTAAAATTTCCCATACAAGCTCCGTGCCTGAAAGACCTGAAACGAATTTCGGAACACCACCGGCAAATTGTTCTGCAATACCACTTATGATAAACATATCAAGAAAATCATCCATAGGGAGCTTCAAGACAGTTGCCGCATAGTCAAAGGCTTCACCCAAATTCTTCATAGCATCATTCAGATACATTTCATCGTAAGCGTACATCATCACTTGTCATTTCCTCCCTGATAATATCTCTCATATAAATACCGTTGACATCTTCTTTTTCAATTTCTGCAAAAAAAGCGTTACGAGCTTCATCATCTCTCATTTTCCTACAGGCATAGTAAATAGTATTATCTGCCAATTCAGCAGATTTAAACTCAATCTGATTAAATGCTTTTTCGGTTTTTAAAACATATTGCTCGCCAAGTTTACCAAGTCGCATAGCATAGTTTAACTGACTCAAAGAAATTTCGTTACTTATAAATGCTCTTGCAAACGAAAAATACGAATCATCTGCACGATACCCGATAACTAAATCATATTCGCTGATATCAACTAAAAAATGCTCCTTCAACCACTGAACACCTCTACGCATAACAGGGGTTGAAACACGGAAACGGCGATTTTCCATAAGAAGAGCAAGCCAATGAAGAATAGTATATTCTTCTGAAGATAAATTTAAAATCTTCAGACCTGCTGTATCAAGTTCATACTTGTTTGCAAAACCATCAACACCTTCATTACAAGACCATTCCTTGGCAAGCTCTATATATTCGGTACAATAAAATCCCTGACCGTAATCATTATAAACTTTACCTTTGCCGAAAAGAGGCTTTTCAATTTTTTCATTCGAACCGTGATATAAAATAATTTTACTCATAACAAACCTCCTCGTTCTATCTCTCAAGAGTCATCCTGTTTGCATTATATCCCTAAAGAGTTAGTTTGTCAATTATCACAAAAATAATCAACCTGCTGTTCGTATGTACCGCCCATCTGTTCAAATATTGTCTTTTTCATAAACTTAAACCGTCATCTTCATTTTGAATTTCTTAATAGGTGCAATTGCATGTTTTTGACGATGTTTATTTCCACTGATATTTTTACAGCTCTTTCCCAGCCAAATAATTAATAAACTGCTGTGCTGTACGTCCGGAAATACCGCCGTGGCTTAATTCCCATTTGTTTGCTTCTTTGCAAAGGTCTTCATCAGACATTCTAATTCCCTGTCTTTGTGCCAATTCTGTTACAATCTTGAAATACTCTTTCTGTGTTGGTTTTGAGTAATTGATGGTTACACCAAAACGATTTACAAGAGAAAGCTTTTCTTCCATGGTGTCTGAACGATGCTTACCATTGCCATGTTCCATATCATTTCTGTCATTCCAGGTTTCTTTGATTAAATGTCTTCTATTAGAAGTAGCATAAATCAAAATATTATCCGGTTTTGTTTCCACGCCACCTTCAATTACTGCTTTCAGGAACTTATATTCAATTTCAAATTCCTCAAAGGACAAATCATCCATATAAATAATAAAACGATAATTACGGTTTTTAATCTGTGCAATTACGTTGGACAAGTCTTTGAACTGATGTTTGTATATTTCAATCATACGAAGTCCCTGTGGATAGAACTCGTTCACAATCGCTTTAATGCTGGTGGATTTACCTGTTCCACTGTCACCAAACAGCAATACATTATTTGCCTTACGTCCCTGCACAAAAGCCTCTGTATTTTCTACCAGCTTCTGCTTCTGGATTTCATATCCAACCAAATCATCAAGCATAACTTTATCCATATTATTAATAGGAAGAAACGCAATATCTCCATCTGCTTTTTCTTTGATACGGAATGCCTTATTCAATCCAAACATTCCCACTCCGTAATCTTTATAAAATGCTGTAACACAGTCAAAAAATTCATTTTCATCCTTTGCCTGCTCCAACTTACTGCTAAGAGCTATGATTTTTTCACTCACATTCTTGTTATACATCAGCTCTTTTTTCTCGATTGCTTTATAATTGGATATCTGAGAAAAGCAATCAATTCCCAATGCCTGCTCGATTTTTGAAAAATCATAATCAAACAATGCTTTAAATACCTTGAAATCATTTTTCGCAAAATTATTTACACTTCCATCATTCGCCCCTACTTTTTCACAGGTAATACTAAATGGATTTTCATTCGTTACCAGATAGAACGTCAAATAATTATGCCACAAATTATGGTCAAACCCAAAATCCGTTGCCACAACCAGCAATTTCTTTATCTGAGTATAAATATTCTGAATTAATTCTGAATCAGATACTTTTCTTTCTTCAAACTTACGAAAAATCTCGCCAAGCTGGTAGAGGATGGTATCTGTTTCCATATCTCCGTATATGATTAATTTTGAAATTTCGTGATGCATGTGTACCTCCTTAATTAAATTCAAGTTTTTTTGGCAGACAGTACGCCCATGCCGGGGACAGAAGCTTCCTGCGGAGGCGGAAACAACACTTCAGTGAACTAAGTTTTAAGACGCACTAAGTTCGTCACCATAGGGTTCCTCACTAAGTGCTTTCTAAAAACTGGATTTCACTTCCGTTAAAAACGTTTCCTGATCACCTCCGCAGCAACCTTCTGTCCCCGGCATGGGCTGTGCTTGGCAAGCCACAAAAATTGAATTGAATCATTGTCGTTTTGATTTGAATTCTTGGATTCATTGGAACTCTGCTCAATTTGATCTTATGCCTACTTGTGTCCATTCAAATTTGTTACCATTCAAACTTATGGTTTCCAAGAACAGCTCCTAAGCGGTACAAATTCTTCTCAGGAGGACGATTCAAAAGGCGTCCTTAACGAATGCAAAATCCACTGTCTACGAAGACTTAGGCTCGACGGCTCTCCGGAGAGTCTTAGTCGCAGTTGACAGTTAGTTCGCATTCGTGTTGCCTTTCGTCCTCCTGAGAAGAATTTGTACCGCTTAGGAGCGTCCTGGTAGCCATAATTGAATCATTCCACATTTCAAAAACAACTAGACAAAAATCTGCCTAGTTGTTCCATGAATCTCAATATTAGTTATTGATAAACTTATCTTCTTCGTTGTTCCAGCTATAAAGCTTACGAATTTCTTCTCCAACGATTTCTGATGGATGTTCTGCTGCTAATTTTCTCATAGCTTTGAAGTGAACCTGTTTTCCTGCATCAGACATGTCTAATAAGAATTCTTTTGCGAATGAACCGTCCTGAATGTCGGAAAGTACTTTCTTCATAGCTTTCTTTGTTTCTTCTGTGATAATCTTTGGTCCTGTGATGTAATCACCGTATTCTGCTGTGTTAGAGATAGAGTATCTCATTCCTGCAAAACCTGACTGGTAAATTAAGTCTACGATTAATTTCATTTCATGGATACATTCGAAGTAAGCGTTTCTTGGGTCATATCCTGCTTCTACTAATGTTTCGTATCCAGCCTGCATTAATGCACAAACACCACCGCAAAGTACTGCCTGTTCTCCGAAAAGGTCTGTTTCTGTTTCTGTTCTGAATGTTGTTTCAAGAACACCTGCTCTTGCTCCACCGATTGCTAATGCGTATGCTAAAGCGATTTCCTGAGCTTTTCCTGTTGCATCCTGTTCTACAGCGATAAGACATGGAACACCTTTTCCTGCCTGATATTCGCTACGTACTGTATGTCCTGGTCCCTTAGGAGCGATCATAGTTACGTCAACATCTGCTGGTGGCACGATACATCCGAAGTGAATGTTGAAACCATGAGCGAACATTAACATATTTCCTGCTTCTAAGTTTGGTTCGATATCTCTCTTATAAAGTTCTGCCTGACTTTCATCATTGATAAGAATCATAATGATATCAGCTTTCTTTGCAGCTTCTGCTGCTGTATATACTTCAAATCCCTGCTTTACAGCCTTATCCCATGACTTGGAACCTTCGTAAAGACCGATGATTACGTTACATCCTGATTCTTTTGCATTTAATGCATGTGCATGTCCCTGGCTTCCGTAGCCGATAACTGCGATTGTTTTTCCATCTAATAAAGATAAGTTACAATCTTCCTGGTAATAAATGTTTGCCATTTTACAATTCCTCCTGAATATGTATGATATTTATTTTATGAGGATTTCTCCTACATAGGTTTCTTTCTATCGTATTATATGCCATATGTTGTCTTATGTCAATAGATACATCTGTTGTTGGTTCGGGGGTGGTGGTGGTTGGAGGGACGCTCATAAGTGGTGGGACTTCTTCTCGGACGGGCTGAGGCAACATCATTCGCACCGGAAATATGTGTGTTGTTCCACTTTCTAACACTAATCAAACTGCGCATCATTCAAAATACGTGATGTGCAACATTCGGATGTGATGCCTGCCAAGACACAGCTCATGCCAGAAACAGAAGCTTGCCTTCGCAGGCAATCAGGAAACGCCCTTAGCGAAAGTGAAATCCAGTTTTTAGCAAGCACTTGGTGAGGAGCCCCTCCAGCGACGAACCTAGTGCGGCTTAAAACTTAGTTCACTGCAGCGTTGTTTCCGCCTGCGAAGGCAAGCTTCTGTGTCTGGCATGAGCGTACTGTCAGCCACACACCCCTCCCGCACATCACACATTCTGAATATCCAACACCTGAATCGCATGCAAAATATGAATCTTCATAGCGTTCCTTGCACCTTCTGCATTCCTATTTTTCATAAAATCCATAATCATGCGATGGTCGGATACTACATCTTCTACCGGCAAATGTTCTTTTTCGTAGAGGAAGACTCCTTTACTTACAGATTCCTGAATAACCGGCATTAATTTATTCATAAACTCGTTGTGGGTTGCTTTGGCTATGGAACGGTGAAATGCCATTTCTTCCTGAGTTCTGTCTTTTCCCTGACGAATCATTTCTTCTATCTTTTCTCCGATGGCAAGAATTCTCTTTAATTCGCTGTCGGTTGCACGAATGGTAGCATAATAGGCGGCTTCCGGCTCGAAAATCAGACGCATTTCAAACAAATCGTCCACGCCTACCTTTGCCGACAATACCGGTGACAGTTCGGTGAGAGGCTGTTCTGCAAAATCCTGACGCACAAAAGTTCCCTTGCCCCGTTTGATTTCTACCACATTTCCTGCCACTAGAATTCGGATCGCTTCTCGTAAAGTAATTCTGCTGACTCCCAGTTCTTCAGATAATTCATTTTCATTTGGGAGTTTATCTCCCGGTTTGTATTTTTTTTCGATAGTTATCATGGAAAGAATCGCATCTGCGGTACTATCCGATAAACGTTCTCCATTTTTCACAATGTGTTCCCTCCGTAATTTGCCTTTTGAACAGTTCTATTATAATACACCAAAAAGAATTGTCAAACCGCTCATTTTTTGTTTTTGCTTTCCTCTTGAAAATGTGCTATGATAATTAATTGCAGGCTGATATATCGTTTTGAAAAGGAGTTATTATGAATTTACCCAAAAAAGAACTTTTCTTACACAGTAATATGTGCATTATTGGCGGTTATCTTGGTGCCTATGCACTGTTATGCAGATGTGCGAACTTCGGTTCTGCCCAGACAAACAATATGATACAAATTTTTTTCAATATTTTAGGAAAAGATTATATTGACTTTTTTCTGCGTATTTTGGGACTTCTTCTTTACGTAGCTGCCATTGTCATATGTGTGGTTTTAAGTAAAAAAACTTCCTGCAATATGCAAAAATACGCTATCACTGTAGATTTTCTTGGAATGATTGTACTCTGTTTTATTCCAGCTTCCATCAATCCGATTATCGGTATTCTTCCGATTTTCTTTATTATGGCAACCCATTGGAGTGTATTCCATGGTGTGGGTGAATACAACAGTTCTACGATTTTTTCCACCAACAATTTGCGTCAGATGACTGTGGGAATCAGCGAATATTTCCTCACCAAAGAAGAAAAACATTTACAAAAAGCGAAATTTTACGGCAATACTCTGCTTTGGTATCACATCGGGGTGGTTATTTCCTTCTTTGCCTGCAGAGAGCTTGGTATTTATGCCAGTCTTCTATGTATTCCTTTTACGCTTTCGGCTTTTTGTTTGACAAGTGTTCATTTTCGTAAATTATTTAAACATAAACCGGCTTAATATAAATGCCCCCAAATGAGATGTCCAAAAGTTAAACTTTTGAGCGCACCTTAATTTGGGGGCATCTTAATTTTCTAAATTATTTTACTCTTCACAAAACCAGACATTCAAATCCACCGGGCCTTCAATTCCATCCACCTGCCCACTTTCTGAATATTGCCAAAAAGTGAATTTGTACGGTGTCTGAGGCACCGGTTCGTAATCCGCATACCAGATAGGATAATCAGAAAGCTGTTCTAAATCAAATAAAGACGCTTCCCATACCATATTGCTGTAAATCATAGGCTCATAGCCTGCTTCTTTTATTTTTTCACAAAATGCAATGGTATTTTTCGTAAACTGTTCTCCGGTCACATCGTCTGTTCTGGCAGTATCATCCCGAATTAGTTCCGGGTCAAACACAACCGGTAACTGCAGTTGAAATCCCTGCAAATTATCAATCACCATCTGGGCTTCTTCCAAGGCTTCTTCTTCGTTTACTGCCTGCGAAAATACATATACACCCACAGAAAGCCCCGCTGCCTGAGCATTTTTAATGTTTTTTTCATAACATTTGTCTAAATTCAGACTTCCGGCACTTCCATATCCCCGATATACCATTCTTACAAATGCAAAATCGTAACCGGCATTCTTTACCTTCTGACAGTCAATATCACCTTGATGGTAGGAAACATCAATACCTCTTTTCAGTGTGTATCTGCTGTCGCCTTCATAAGAAACGGTATCATTTTCCTGCTTCAAATACTCCCAGTTATATGTATGTTTTTCTATTTTGGGATTGATTTCCATTTCATGCCATTCTCCCCAAGCATCCACGAATTTTAGAATTTCTTTTTCCGTTTCCTTGGTCGGCACTTCTTTGCTTATATTTGAATCTGCAGTAGCTTCCTGAAGCTTTTCTGTTACAATATCTTGCTCTTCTAACAAATTATTTACCGGCTTTTCCGTAGTTCCACAACCACTCAACATCAGACAGCTTACCAATGTCAATGCAAATACTTTTCCAAACATGCCATAAATAGCCCATACTAAAAACATTCCAAGGGCAATGCCCAACGCATACGCCATAGTCTGATAGCCGTATTCTCTGAAACTGTCCCATTCCTTCTGTACTGCGTAACTCATGGCATAATACAGAGAACTTCCCGGTATCAGTGGCACTACTCCCATAATTAAATATAGGGTAGCCGGAGCCTTACGGATTCTTGCCATCATTTCAGCCAGCAACGTAGCAAAAGCACTGGCAATCAGCGAAGGAAAGAAAATCCCTTCCATCCAATGAGCTGCCAGCACATATACGCCCCAGGTAAGCACTCCACAGGCAGCCGCCGAAACCAGATGGCGTGTCCTGAGATGAAACAAAAATCCAAATCCTAAAGTACCAATAAAAGCTGTTGCCATTTGTATTACTATTTCCATATCATCCTCCTATCAGCCAAATCGCTGCCATAAATCCGCAGGCGAGAGCGGCTGCCCATAAAATCGTTTCCACCAGTCGCATCACTCCGGAAATCGTATCTCCCACCAACACATCACGCACTGCATTTGTCATGGCAATTCCGGGAATCAAAAGCATAATATCTCCAATCATAATCTTATCCATATGTATCATAGGTGTGAAATGTGCCACCATTCCAATCCCAAGCCCTGCCAGTACAGAGCAAAGCAAATTAAACACCATACGATTAGCACAGAACGGCATTAATTGTTCCTGTAAAAAGCAGATTAACACCGCAAATACCGCTGCCATCACACCATCTGCCAGATTTCCACCAAAAAACATTGCAAAACCGCCTGCCGCCAACATACTTCCCAGATAAAATTTTCCTCTTTCCTGAGAAGCATTCTGGATTTTCTCTATCTCTGCTCTTAATTCCTCCACTGACATAGGATGTTGACAGAATCTTCTGCTCAACCCATTAAAATCTTCCAATTTTCTAAAATCCGTTCCGCCGGGATTTAAAATTCTTCTTGTCTGAGTAACCACCTGACCGTCCGGAAACGTCATGGTTACCACAATAGAGGAAGTAATTACAAAAACATTCATCTGACTGGCACCACAAGCCTTACCCATTCGGCTCAAAGTATCTTCTACCCTGTTTACCTCAGAGCCATTGGTAAGCATTGCTTCACCCAAATTTAAAAACTCATGCAAAATTTTCTCCTGCATCTGCCTTCCTCCTTTGTCTATAACTCTCTCACTTTCTCAATTATAACTAAATTAATACAACATGAAAAGAGCGAAGTTGCTTTGCAACTGCGCTCTTTTCATAAAAACTATATAATAATAATGAGGGGGAGTAGTAAATTTATTTTGGGGAGTATAAATCTACTAAAAAAGGTATAATTTATAGGGAGGGGCAAATCTCCTTTTGCGTCCTGAAGTTTGCTTCCCTTGTACAGCAAAATAAATATAACATAGATTTCAATATTTGTCTAGTACTTTTTTAAATTTTTTGTAATAAATTTTTAATATTTGTCGATTTGTGAGGTGGGGGTGGGACATATGGGACGAAGGAACTGTCTGGTGCGTTGGACGGAGCCGCTCCCGGCACCTGCAACTAGTCCACGTAGCTGTAGGAGTGTGAGATGTTCGCCGTTAGAGGCTCTCATCTCACGCTCCAACAGCTTCGGGACGGATTCTCCGGTGCCTCCCGCTAAAATCTCCTTCCAACGCACCAGACAGTTCCTTCTGCATATTGGCACACCCCCATAACAAATCTCCGGACTTTCGCCAGCCTTTAAACTGCCTTCTATGGGAGCGGATTATGCTTATTTCGCTACGGCTTTGCTGATTCTGTAGTTTACTACTTCAATTACTTGCTGCTCCCACCCTCTCTCCCGTCATCAAACTAGCTCTCTTCTAGTTTTTTCTAACATGAGCGTCTGCCAATGCGCAGAAGAAAGGTTGTGCTATCCTTTGGGGAGGGTCTAGCGGGAGGGGGCGGAGAATCCGTTCCACAGTCGTTAGTTTGTGAGGTGGGAGCCCTCTGGGCGATCAATGTCATTTAGATAACATTTAAGTGCTTTTTGCAAAAAACGAAATGTCATGT
>CAYVCL010000055.1:0-20208 GCA_964450185.1 uncultured Lachnospiraceae bacterium
GCTTACGGATTTGATGTAAATGAAAAAATCTTTTATCACATTCAGGCGAAAGCAGTTATTTGTGCTACCGGAGGGGCAGCGGGACTGTATCGCCCAAATAATCCGGGATTTTCCAGACATAAAATGTGGTATCCGCCATTCAATACGGGAGCAGGATACGCCATGGGGCTTTTAGCCGGAGCAGAAATGACTACTTTTGAAATGCGATTTATTGCACTGCGTTGTAAAGATACCATTGCTCCAACCGGAACCATCGCTCAGGGAGTGCCTGCAAAGCAGGTAAACAGTTTAGGCGAAGTATACGAAGACAAATACGGTTTGACCACTTCTGAGCGGGTATACGGAACGGTGATGGAAAACAGAGCCGGCAGAGGACCTTGTTATTTAAGAACAGAAGGAATCAGCGCAGAGCAGGAACAGGATTTATATAAAGCATACTTAAATATGGCACCAAGCCAGACGCTAAAGTGGCTGGAATCGGGAAAAGGGCCTTCCAAACAAAATGTGGAAATTGAAGGAACAGAACCATACATAGTAGGAGGTCACACTGCCAGCGGCTATTGGGTAGATAACAAAAGGCAGACCACCATTAAGGGGCTGTACGCTGCCGGAGATGTGGCAGGAGGAGCACCACAAAAATATGTGACAGGAGCATTGGCAGAAGGAGAAATTGCAGCGGAAGCAGTGTTGGAATTTGTGCAGAATTGTTATGGAGAAGATTTAGCGAAGGATGAGGCAGAATCCATAAGAAAAGCGGAAGTAAAGTGGCAGGAATATGAGAAATATTTTACCAATACAGAAAGCATACTGGATACAGAACAATTAGAAGAAGCCATGCAAAAGATTATGGATGAATATGCGGGAGGAATTAGTACCGATTACCAGTATAACGAAGAACGTTTAAAGCTTGCGCTGGAAAAAATAAAAGCCTTAGAGCCGTTGACAGAGAAACTTTCTGCAAAGGATACAGATGATTTGCTTCATATTTATGAATTAAAAGAACGTCTGATTGTATGCAAGGCGGTAATTGCCCATTTGCGTGCGCGAAAGGAAACAAGATGGCACAGTTTTGCAGAGCATATGGATTATCCGGAAAAGAAGCAGGAATTTGAGGTATATATCAATTCGAAAATGGTGGATGGAGAAATAAATACATTTACCAGAGAATTGGTGAAAGGAGGAACTGTATATGAGCATACAAATTGACAGAGAAAAATGTGTGGGATGCAGTTTATGTATGGAAGTATGTCCGGGCAATCTGTTAAAAAAGGATGCGCAGGGAAAAGCATATATCAAGTGTCCAAAAGACTGCTGGGGCTGTACCTCCTGTATCAAAGAATGTCCAAGAAATGCAATACAGTTTTATCTTGGAGCTGATATGGGCGGACAGGGAAGTAAGTTAACAATAGAAGAAGAAAATGGTGTGAATCACTGGAAGGTAGAAGCTATGGATGGAAGTGTCCAGACCATTGATGTAAATAAAAAGGATGCCAATAAATATTAGAAGGAAGTTAAGGAGGAAAAACAATGGAAAAGATAGACCATTTAGATGCCCTGGAGGCAGAAGCAATATATATTATCAGAGAGGTGGCGGCGGAATGTGAAAATCCGGTAATGCTGTATTCCATCGGGAAAGACAGTTCCGTAATGCTTCATCTGGCAATGAAAGCATTTTATCCGGAAAAGCCGCCATTTCCGTTTTTGCATGTTGATACCACATGGAAATTTAAAGAAATGATTGAATTTCGCGATAAAATTGCAAAAAAACTGGGGATTGAGATGTTAGTTTACACGAACCGGGACGGAGTAGCACAGGGAATCAATCCCTTTGACCATGGCTCTGCCTACACAGATATTATGAAAACCCAGGCGTTAAAACAGGCACTCTCCAAATATGGCTTTACCGCAGCTTTTGGCGGCGGACGTCGTGATGAAGAAAAATCCCGTGCAAAGGAGAGAATATTTTCATTTCGTAACGAAAATCAGGCGTGGGATCCGAAAAATCAACGTCCGGAAATGTGGAAATTATTTAATACCAAAATTAATAAAGGAGAAAGTATGCGAGTATTTCCAATTTCTAACTGGACAGAAAAGGATATCTGGCAGTATATCAAACGGGAAAATATAGACATTGTGCCATTGTATTTTGCGAAAGAAAGACCGGTGATATATCGGGATGGAAATATTATTATGGTAGATGATGAACGGTTAAAGTTACGTGAGGGAGAAGAAATTCAACACAAAAAAGTGCGTTTCCGTACCCTTGGCTGCTATCCATTAACCGGAGGCGTAGAATCCGAAGCAGATACCTTAGATGCAATTATTGAAGAAACATTAAGTGCAGTGTCTTCTGAGCGAACCAGCAGAGTTATAGACCAAGAGGCGGCAGGAAGCATGGAAAGAAGAAAAAGGGAGGGATATTTCTAAGATGAAAGGACTATTAAAATTTATCACATGTGGAAGTGTAGATGATGGAAAATCTACATTAATCGGGCATATTTTATATGATTCAAAACTATTGTATGCAGATCAGGAACGAGCGTTGGAACTGGATTCCAAAGTAGGAAGCAGAGAAGGGAAAATCGACTATTCCCTGTTGCTTGACGGTTTGATGGCAGAAAGAGAACAGGGGATTACCATTGACGTGGCATACCGTTATTTTACCACTGACCATCGAAGTTTTATTGTGGCAGATACTCCGGGACATGAAGAATATACCAGAAACATGGCTGTGGGCGCCTCTTTCGCAGATTTGGCAGTAATTTTAGTGGATGCAAAACAGGGAGTATTAGTACAGACAAAACGTCACGCCAGAATTTGCTCTTTGATGGGAATTAAAAACTTTGTATTCGCTGTCAATAAAATGGATTTGGTAAATTATAGCGAAGATGTATTTCAGAAGATAGAAGGGCAGATAGGAGAATTAACAGCAGAACTTTCCTTGGGGAATGTGGTAATTATTCCACTGTCGGCAACAGAAGGCGATAATGTTACCAAAAAATCAGAAAACATTCCATGGTATCATGGAGAAGCGTTGCTTCCATATTTAGAACAGGTAGACGTGACAGAAGCACAGGAAGAAAGAGGATTTTATCTTCCGGTTCAGCGAGTGTGCCGTCCAAATCATCAGTTTCGTGGTTTTCAAGGACAGATTGAGGCAGGAAGCGTATCAGTAGGAGATGAAATTACCACATTGCCAAGCAATGAAAAGGCTCATGTAAAGAGTATTCACATTGGGGATAAGAGTGTAGAAACAGTAGGCGAAGGACGTCCGGTAACCATTCAGTTGGATAGGGAGGTGGACGTTTCCAGAGGATGTGTGTTAAGTGCAGATTCGAATGTGAAACTGGCATCCTCCATTACTACAACGCTATTGTGGATGGATGATACACTGCTGGAAAATGGAAAAAACTATTTTGTAAAACTTGGAACGAAGTTGATTCCGGGTGTAGTTACGGAAATTTTACATACCATTGATGTAAATTCGGGAGAAGAAAGGAAGGCAGAGCAGTTAAATAAGAACGAAATCGCTGTGGCAAAAGTAACTTTTGCAGAGCCAATTGTGGTAGATGAGTTTAAACACCATAAAACATTGGGAGAATTGATTCTTATTGACAGAGTAACTAATATGACTTCTGCCTGTGGTGTAGTTACTGAAGTTGTAGAAGAACAAAGCATAGGAAATGGAAAAATTGGTGCTAATACCAGAGCTGCTTTTAAGGGACAGATACCTGTAGTGGTAGAAGTTCCGGTGGGAAGCGGTGAGGTAACTTTGACGCTGGCAGAGAAGTTAGAAAAAATCCTGAGCAATGAAGGAAGACATACGTACTTGTATATACCGGAGCAGGAAACGGAAGAAGTAACCAGACAGGCGGTGAAACATTTATTAGCAGCAGGAATTATTGTGCTGTTTGCAGGGAAAGCAGATGCACTTGACGTGTCAGCAAAAGAAATAGTTTCCCATGTGGAATATGAGGAATGGAGCAAGGAGGCAGAAGTAGAAAAAATCGCAGCATATATTAAAAAAAGAACGGCATATTCCGTCCATACAAATAGCAAAAGATAATATTTAGTAAAAATTGCCTTCCAAATTGGGAAGGCAGTTTTTTGATTCAAAACCCATAATTCCTATTGACATGATAGGAAATGCGGGGTATAATAAGTGCAACTTAAAGAAAACAAATAAAACCAGTAATTATAGGAGGAACAGAACATGGCGAACATTTATCAGGGAACGATTGATTTGATTGGAAACACTCCATTGGTGGAAGTGCAAAATATTGAAAAAGAAGAAGGTTTACAGGCAAGACTTTTAGTAAAACTGGAATACTTTAATCCGGCTGGAAGTGTAAAGGACAGAATTGCAAAAGCGATGTTAGAAGATGCAGAAAGCAAAGGATTCGTAAATAAAGATTCCGTTATCATTGAGCCAACTTCCGGTAATACAGGAATCGGTTTGGCAGCAGTGGCAGCATCTAAAGGCTACCGGGTAATTTTGACTATGCCGGAAACCATGAGCGTAGAGAGAAGAAATATCTTAAAGGCTTATGGGGCAGAAGTAGTATTAACAGAAGGAGATAAGGGAATGAAGGGAGCCATTGCCAAAGCAGAAGAACTGGCAAAAGAACTTCCAAACAGCTTTATTCCGGGACAGTTTGAAAATCCTGCCAATCCGGAAATTCATAAAAAAACCACAGGACCGGAAATCTGGAACGATACAGATGGAGAAGTTGATTTCTTCGTAGCAGGTGTAGGTACCGGTGGAACAATTACAGGAACCGGAGAATATTTAAAAGAAAAGAATCCAAATGTAAAAGTAATTGCAGTAGAGCCGGCAAGCTCACCAGTATTATCCGAAGGAAAAGCAGGTCCACATAAAATTCAGGGTATTGGCGCAGGATTTGTACCTGATACATTAAATACAAAGGTTTATGACGAAGTATTTCCGGTACAGAATGAAGATGCGTTTGCCACTGGAAAGCTTCTGGCGAAAAAAGAAGGTGTTTTAGTAGGAATTTCTTCCGGTGCAGCATTATATGCAGCAATCCAGATTGCCAAAAGACCGGAAAATAAGGGAAAAACAGTGGTAGCATTGCTTCCAGATACTGGTGACCGTTATTACTCCACACCATTATTTACAGAATAACGCCATGACATTAACACAGTTACGTTATGCCATTGCAGTAGCGGATACCAAATCCATGAACGAGGCAGCCAAGCAGTTATTTATTACGCAGCCCAGTCTTTCCGCATCCATCAAAGAATTGGAGCATGAAATTGATGTGGAACTATTTCGAAGGACAAACAAGGGTGTTCAGATTACTGTAGAAGGAAAAGAATTTTTAGGCTATGCAAGACAAGTTGTGGAGCAGTATCAGTTGCTGGAAGACAGATATGTAAATAAGAAAAATACAAAGCAGAAATTTAGTGTTTCACTGCAACATTACAGTTTTGCAGTAAAAGCGTTTGTAGAGATGGTGAAACAGTTTGGCATGGAAGAATACGAATTTGCCATCCACGAAACAAAAACCTATGAAGTAATAGAAGATGTAAAAAACTTTAAAAGTGAGTTAGGAATTATTTATTTAAATGAATTTAACAGCGGAGTTATCACGAAAATTCTAAAGGAAAACAGCTTGGAATTTAAGGAATTGTTTCCTTGTGAAACTTATGCATATATGTGGAAAGGAAATCCATTGGCAGGAGAGTCTGTCATCGCTATGGAGCAGTTAAAAGAGTATCCTTGTCTTTCTTTTGAACAGGGGGATAATAATTCCTTCTATTTTGCAGAAGAAGTTTTGAGTACTTATGAGTATAAGCAGATTATTAAAGCTAATGACAGAGCCACTATGTTAAATCTTATGGTTGGATTAAATGGTTATACCCTTTGTTCCGGCATAATCTGCGAGGAATTAAATGGTGACGAATATTGTGCCATCCCATTAGATTCTGACGAGATAATGAAGATTGGCTATATTATGCGAAAGGGTATGGCGTTAAGCCCATTGGCGGTAAAATATTTAGAAGAAATTCAGAAAGTAAGGAGGACACAGCCGTGAAAATTTCAACGAAAGGAAGGTATGCCCTTAGACTTATGGTAGACCTGGCAATGAACAATAACGGAGAAATGGTGCGCATGAAAGAGATTGCTGAGCGACAAAACATTTCGGAAAAATATTTGGAACAGATTATTTCTGTATTAAAAAGAGCCGGCTTCGTGCGAAGCCTGAGAGGTTCTCAGGGAGGCTATCAGTTAGCAAGAGAACCCAAAGATTACACCGTGGGAATGATACTAAGGCTTACAGAAGGCAGTATGGAAGTGGTATCCTGCCTTGAAGATGAAGAAAATCAGTGTACCCGTGCCAGTCAGTGTGTAAGTCTTAAACTCTGGACGATGATTGACAAGGCAGTCAGTGATATAATTGACCATGTAACACTTCAGGATATGGTGGAGTGGGAAATGGAAAATGTAGATAATTACATGATATAAAAGATAGAAAAGGCGTTGGGCGACAGGTTGTTCCCGACGCTTTTTTTGCGTTTGCAAAAATGCTTGATGTATGATATATTATACTTATCGAATCCTTCTTCAATCGAAGAAAGGAATTTCCAAAAAATTTTAGTTACTATTAATTTTTTAGTTGACAGTATGGCATATATGCCATATACTTATAGTAAAGGAGAGTACATGAAGGATAACAAATACGAGGTAATTTTTTATGAAAAGGAAAGTGGGGAATGTCCTGTAGAAGATTTTATATCAGCTCAGAACGTGAAGATGCGGGCGAAGCTTGTGGGACTGCTTGAGGTGCTGGCAGAAAAGGGCAATATGCTTAGAGAGCCTTACAGTAAGCAGCTTGAAGACGGTATTTTTGAAATCCGCTGTAAAGTGGGAAGTAATATTACGAGAGTGCTGTATTTTTTCTATTACGAGGGGAAAATAGTACTAACGAATGGCTTTGTTAAGAAAACACAAAGAACACCCTCAAGAGAAATTAAGCTTGCGAAAACAAGAAGACGTGATTTTGTAGGAAGGATGGATGTGAAATGAAAACTTTAAACGAATATAAAAATAAACAGATGCAGAATCCGGAATTTGCAAAGGAGTATAATGCGATTCAACCAGAAATGGATGTTATCAGAGCGATTGTGGATGCCAGAACTTCTCAAAATCTGACACAAAAGCAGTTGGCAGAACGCACCGGTATCAATCAGGCTGATATCAGCAAACTGGAAAATGGAACACGAAATCCTTCTATCAATCTGTTAAAGCGTTTGGCAGAAGGCATGGATATGGTTCTTAAAATTGAATTTGTCCCTAAAAATAAAGTATAATGTGAGAAAGTAACCAAGACATCTTTGTTGGCTGGATATAAATAGAAGCCAATACAGATGTCTTGTTTTATATTAAAACGCTTGCTATAGATGCAACCTATAACAAGCTATATGCATTTCATATTAGACAACTAGGAAAACTCATGATATTATATCCTTGTAAACAGATGGGAATTAGATGAAAACAAAAAACATCAAATAAATAAAAGAAAAAGGAGATTATAATTATGAGTAAGAAAACAAGAGCAGAAAGAAATTTGAAATTTGAAACATTACAGTTACACGTAGGTCAGGAACAGCCGGATCCGGTGACAGATGCAAGAGCAGTGCCGATTTATCAGACATCCTCTTATGTATTTAAAAACAGCGAGCATGCAGCGGCAAGATTTGGTTTGAGTGATGCAGGTAATATTTATGGAAGACTTACCAATCCAACCGAAGATGTATTTGAAAAGAGAATAGCAGCCTTAGAGGGTGGTGTGGCAGCATTGGCAGTGGCTTCCGGTGCAGCGGCAATTTCCTATACGATTCAGAACCTTGCTCAGGCAGGGGATCACATTGTGGCAGCTAAGAACATTTATGGTGGAACCTTTAATTTGTTGTTACACACACTTCCACAATACGGAATTACAACCACATTTGTAGATATTTTTAATGAAGAAGAAGTAAGGGCAGCGGTGAAAGACAATACCAAGGCAATTTTTATTGAAACCCTTGGAAATCCAAATTCCGATGTGGTAGATATCGAAAGTATTGCAAATATTGCACATTCCTACAAAATTCCATTGGTAGTGGATTCCACCTTTGCCACACCTTATCTGGTAAGACCAATCGAATATGGTGCAGATATTGTAGTTCATTCTGCTACCAAATTTATCGGTGGACACGGAACCACCATTGGCGGTGTGATTATCGACAGCGGTAACTTTGATTGGGAAGCATCCGGCAAATTCCCGTTACTCACGGAGCCGAACCCAAGCTATCACGGAATCAGTTTTACAAAAGCGGTGGGCGCGGCAGCCTTTGTTACTAAGATTCGTGCAATTTTATTGCGTGATACAGGAGCAACACTTTCTCCATTCCATGCATTTTTCTTTTTGCAGGGTCTGGAAACCTTGTCACTGCGTGTAGAACGTCACGTAGAAAATGCATTGAAAGTAGTACAGTACCTGAATAATCATCCACAGGTGGAAAAGGTAAATCACCCATCTGTATCAGAAGATGCAAAGCAGCAGGAACTTTATAAAAAATATTTCCCAAATGGAGGCGGCTCTATCTTTACCTTTGAAATCAAGGGAGATGCCCAGAAAGCGAAAGACTTTATTGACAATTTGGAATTATTCTCATTACTTGCAAATGTTGCGGACGTGAAATCACTGGTGATTCACCCGGCAACTACCACACACAGCCAGTGCACAGAAGAAGAGTTGGCAGATCAGGGAATCAGACCAAATACCATTCGTCTTTCCATCGGAACAGAAAATATTGATGATATTATCGAAGATTTAGAAGAAGCATTTAAAGCAGTGCAGTAAAAAAAGTCATTGTGATATTGACGTTTCCAAAGGGGATTTTTTAAGAAAAATTATCCTAATAGTAGAAATTTTAAGAAATCTCAAAAAAATATAAAAAAAACTCTTGAAAAATTTTGCAAAGTTGTGTATTTTGTAATATGTACGTTGTTAGCGGACGGATGATTGTCCGTGGTATACAGACAGAGCGTAAAGTTCAGGAGGAAATATTGATGATTAAAGTAGTTAAGTTTGGTGGCAGTTCACTTGCTAGTGCAGAACAGTTTAAAAAGGTAGGAGATATTATTCGCGCTGACGAAAGCAGAAAATATGTAGTACCATCTGCACCGGGAAAAAGACATACCAATGATACAAAAGTTACTGACATGTTATACGCATGTTATAATGCAGCAGCAGAAGGAAAAAAATACAAAGAACTGTTAGACCGCATCAAAGATAGATACAATGAGATTATTAACGGATTAGGCTTAAATCTTTCATTAGAGGAAGAATTCAAAGTAATTGAAAAGAAATTCGTAGAAGGTGCAGGAAGTGATTATGCAGCTTCCCGTGGAGAATACTTAAATGGTATTATCATGGCAAATTACTTAGGATATGAATTTATCGATTCAGCAGAAGTAATTTTCTTTAACGAAGAAGGAGAATTCCTTGCAGAAAAAACAAACGTAATTCTTTCTAAGAGATTAAAAGGAATCGAACGTGCGGTAATTCCGGGATTCTATGGAGCAAAGGAAAGCGGAGAAGTTAAGACTTTCTCAAGAGGTGGTTCTGACGTTACAGGTTCTATCGTTTCTAAAGCAGTAAAAGCTGATTTATATGAAAACTGGACTGACGTATCAGGATTTTTGGTAGCTGACCCAAGAATTATTGATAATCCAAAGGTTATTACAACCATTACTTATAAAGAATTACGAGAACTTTCTTACATGGGTGCAACTGTATTACATGAAGATGCTATTTTCCCAGTTCGTAAGGAAGGAATTCCGATCAATATCCGTAACACAAATGCACCGGAAGATGAAGGTACTATGATTGTAGAAAGTACATGTCGTCAGCCAAAATATACCATTACAGGTATTGCCGGTAAGAAGGGCTTTGTGGCAGTCAATATCGAAAAAGATATGATGAACTCAGAAATTGGTTTTGGACGTAAAGTGTTAGGTGCATTTGAAAAGAATGATATTTCCTTTGAGCATGTTCCATCTGGTATTGATACAATGACAGTATTTGTACATCAGCCGGAATTTGAAGGAAAAGAACAGGCTGTTTTATCAGAAATTCATCGTGTGGCAAGTCCGGATTCTATCGAATTAGAATCAGACCTTGCATTAATCGCGGTAGTAGGTCGTGGAATGAAATCTACAAGAGGAACAGCAGGAAGAATTTTTGCAGCCTTAGCACATGCGAATGTAAATGTAAAAATGATTGACCAGGGATCCAGTGAGCTTAACATTATCATTGGTGTAAGCAATAATGATTTCGATAGCGCAATCAAAGCAATTTATGATATTTTTGTAACAGTGCAGTTATAATATACATAGGAAATTTCTAAGACCATAACATCCGATAAAAACAGATGCTATGGTCTTTTTTGAAATTTTCTTGTAATTATTAGACAAATTTGCTAAAATATAAACAATAGTATTGTGAAAAAGAGTAAAAAAGAAAGGAAACGAATGAATGGTAGATTTTGGACAGTGGAATGAAATTGTAGAAAGTCTGGCACATTCATGTGAAGTGAATTGTCAGATTGAACAGGAATTATATGATAAATATGATGTAAAAAGAGGACTGAGAGATAAAGCGGGAACAGGAGTATTGGCTGGCCTTACAAGAGTTTCCCATATACAATCTTTCGAAGAAAAGGATGGAAAAAAGATTCCATGTGATGGAAAACTTTTATACAGAGGTTATAATATCACGGACCTTGTAAAAGGTGATATTATGGATAAAAGATTTGGATTTGAGGAAATTGCGTATCTTTTATTATTTGGAGAGTTGCCAAACGAGGAACAGTTAGAAACGTTCAAACATTTAATGGCAAAGAGCAGAACACTTCCTACAAACTTTGTAAGAGATGTTATTATGAAAGCTCCAAGTAAAGATATGATGAACTCCATTTCGAAAAGTGTTTTGACTTTGGCGTCTTATGATGACAATGCATCTGATATTTCTATTTCTAATGTTCTGGGACAGTGTCTTATGTTAATCAGTGTATTTCCAATGCTGGCAGTATATGGATATCACGCATACAATCACTATGAACGAGATGATAGTTTTTATATTCACAGACCGGATGAAAATCTTTCTATGGCAGAAAATTTCCTTCGTTTGTTAAGACCGGATATGAAATATACTGCATTGGAAGCAAGAGTTTTAGATATTGCTTTTGTGCTTCATATGGAACATGGCGGCGGAAATAACTCTACATTTACAACACATGTAGTATCTTCTTCCGGAACGGACACATATTCTGCTATTGCAGCAGCACTTTCTTCCTTGAAAGGACCAAAACATGGTGGTGCGAATATCAAAGTAGTAGAAATGATGAACGACCTGAAGCAGAATGTAAAAGACTTAAAAGATGATGAACAGATTGCAGAATATTTGAGAAAACTGTTAAATAAGCAGGCATTTGACAAAAAAGGATTGATTTATGGAATGGGACATGCAGTGTATTCTATTTCTGATCCAAGAGCCACCATCTTTAAAGGCTTTGTAAAACAGTTATCTGATGAAAAAGGAAGACAGGATGAATTTGAACTGTATTCTAAGATAGAGCGTCTTGCGCCACAGATTATAGCAGAAGAACGTTCTATTTATAAAGGTGTCAGTGCTAATGTGGACTTCTACAGCGGATTTGTATACAGTATGTTGGATATCCCTTTGGAATTGTATACACCAATGTTTGCTATTGCAAGAATTGTAGGGTGGAGTGCCCACAGAATCGAAGAATTGGTGAATGTAGATAAAATTATTCGTCCTGCATACAAGAGTATCACAGAGGAAAGAGAATATCGTCCAATGAATGAACGTTAAGAAGGCGAGCCTATGGCTCGCTTTTTGTATATTATGTCGAAAAATGTAAAATAAAATTAATTGACTAATTCAAGAAAAAAATGCATACTTACAAAGTAGGAATTATGCAGAAATAAGGCGGTGTCAATAGATGAAAAACAGATGGATTGCAAAAGAATGGAGCAATATTATTATTTTGATGGTGGTAAGTGTCTTGGTTACCATAATTCTCTTGTACCAAATCGTACAACAGACAAGTGAAAGTGTGCGGGAAGAAACAACGGACCATATTGTAGAAATTGCAGAACAGGTAAAAAAGAATGTGGACATGCGTACAAAGGTTACGTGGGATATGATGCAGAATGTAGAAGAGATGCTTGATATAGCAGAGGAAACTACGGAAGATAACGTATCCGGTTACCTGCAATATGAAAAGAGTATATGGGGATTTAGAAGTATATTTCTCATGTCAGATGAATATACCTATTACAATGAACGTGGGGAATTTGATACGTTTAAGGTAGATGAGAATTTGTACGAAAGAATGTTGCGTGGAGAACACATTCATTCGGTGGGAAGCAATTCTGAGGGAGAGGATATCATTTACTATATGCGAACCGTAAAACCGGTGAAGTACAAAGATATTACCGTATCTTCCGTGGGAATCTCCTTTAAAATTGAAGATTTAATCAGAGAAATGGATATGGCAGCTTTGGAAAAAGAAGGACAATGTTATTTGATTAATCCAAAGAATCAAGGTATCGTATATACAAATAATGAGAATGCAGGGGCAAATGATAATATAGTGGATACCTTGGAGGCGGTTATTGGAGAAAAACAGGAAAATAGCCTTGCTTACATAAAAGATTTGATTTTGCAAAGAAAAAAAGAAGCGTTATTCCTGAAAACCAACGAAGGAAACTCCTTTGTTATCAGTGTTCCTATGAAAGAGAACAAATGGGTGCTGCTTGCAATTATTCCGGAAACGCGAATCAATGAAAGTATGAATGCCTTTATGGTAAAAGTTATGTTGAGCTCTGTGGCAATCATGGCGGTTTTAATATCTGTTTGTATTTATATGTGTAAATTGTATGGCAAAAGAATAGAACAGAAAAAAGGTGAGGAAACATTAAAATATTTGGAACAGGCATTAGAAGCGGCACAACATTCGGAAAAAGTAAAAAGCCGTTTTATGCTCAGTCTGTCCCACGACATACGAACACCTATGAATGGAATTATGGGAATGAGTATGTTAGCCAAAGCGAACATCCAAAATCAGGAAAAAGTGGAGTATTGCCTTAATAAAATAGATGCACAGGCAAATCATCTGGCACAGCTAGTAAATGATGTATTAGATATTTCAGAAATGGAAAACGAGAAATTTCGTTTGAATAATAAGAAAATTTGCCTTAAAAATGTATTAGATGAGGTGGTTGAGTTAACCAAAATTCAGGTAGAAGAAAAGTATCAGAATTTTCAGGTGGAAATCAGTGAAGATTTGAATACAGAAGTCTGGGGCGATTCCGTCGGAATTAAGAAAATCCTGTTGAACGTGTTGTCGAATGCTGTAAAGTACACGGGAGAGGGAGGAGATATTATTTTCCGTGCCAATGTTGTAAAATGTAGCAGAGAATCTCTGACGGTGCTATTTGTAATACAGGATACAGGAAAGGGAATGGAAAAAGCATATGTCAATAGAATTTTTGACGCATTCAGTAGAGAAGATCAAGACGAAGTGAAAGTGATAGAAGGTAACGGCCTTGGAATGGCGATTACCAAGCAGTTGGTGGAAGCAATGAACGGATTTATTTACGTGGAAAGCGAGCTGGGACAAGGAAGTCGATTCAGTGTAAAACTGCCATTTAACAGAGGAATGGAAGAAGAAGTTGTAAAATTAGAGCAGGAACAGGAAGAAAAGTCCGATTTTACATATCAGTATAAGAAGATTCTTTTGGTAGAAGATAATGCCTTAAATGCAGAAATTATGAAAGAAATTCTGATTATGGCAGGTGCCTGTGTTGAGATAGCAGCTAATGGAAAAGCAGCGGTAGAAGCTTTTGAAGCAAGTTATGAAAACTATTACGACTATATACTGATGGATATTCAGATGCCGGTAATGGATGGTTACAGTGCCGCCAAAAAGATTCGTAGTTTGGAGCGTAAAGACGCCCAAAAAATTATTATTCTTGCCATGACCGCTCATGCGTTTCTACAGGATATTGAAAAAGCAAAGGAAGCCGGAATGGATGGACATGTATCCAAACCGATTGATATGAAGGTGTTAACTGAAAAAATAGAAGAATTAGAAAGCCAGAGATAAATCTAAAATTCGTATGAAATAAAAATGAAAATGGAGAAAAGATGTAATGATTAAAATTCTAAAATTTGCAAAAAAATCATGGTACTGGATTATGTTAATCATTGCGCTGCTGTTTGTGCAGGCGTATTGTGATTTGTCATTGCCCCAGTACACGTCAGACATTGTAGATGTGGGGATCCAGAATGGCGGAATCGACGAAAGTGTTCCAAAAGCCATGACAGAGGCAACATACAATTCAGTGAAATTGTTTTTGGAAGATGAAATACAACTGGATACGTATTATGATTGTCTGGTTTACGAAGACGCTACGGAAGAAGAAAAGGAAGAATACCTTTCAAAGTATCCGGAATGGGAAAAACAAAACATTTATGTGTTAAATTTTGAATTGGATGAAGACAGTGAAAAGGAAGAAGAATTAAGCAAGATAATTCAGATTCCTGCAGCCATGTATTCTGTGTTAGATGAAGAAACAAAAGAAGCTCTTCCAATGTTGTCGAAAGAGGCAAGAATGAGCATGGTGGATGCAGCAAAAGAAAAGTTGTCTGAAATGGAAGGTCTGGTAGGAGATTCTGTAGCAGTATCTTTTGTAAAAGCTGCCTATGAAGAATTAGGCATGGATATGGAAGAAATCCAGATGGATTATTTGTTCCGTGTAGGAGCCAAAATGTTGTTGCTGGCATTGCTAGGAATGGCAGTTGCCATCATAATAACACTGCTCGCGTCCCGAGTTGCAGCAATCACCAGCAAAGACCTTCGTAACAAAACATTTGAAAAGGTAGTAGGATTCTCCAATGCAGAGATGAATAACTTCTCAACAGCATCCCTGATTACCAGATGTACCAACGATATCCAACAGATACAGATGGTACTGGTGATGCTTCTTCGAATTGTAGCATACGCTCCAATTATGGGGATTGGAGGTTTAGTGAAAGTATTCCGAACCACACCATCCATGGCATGGATTATTGGAATCGCTGTGCTTGCAATTATTTGTATTGTAATTATTCTTATGGCAGTTGCAATGCCTAAATTTAAGAAAATGCAGGTGTTGGTGGACCGCTTGAATCTGGTATCCAGAGAAATTCTTACGGGTATTCCGGTAATCAGAGCTTTCAGCCGTGAAAAACACGAAGAAAAGAGATTCGATGGAGCCAGCCGCAATTTAATGAAAACACAGTTGTTTACCAATAGAGCAATGGCTTTGATGATGCCGGCTATGATGTTTATTATGAACGGAATTACCGTACTTATTATCTGGGTTGGTGCCAATGGAATTGACTTAGGTGAATTACAGGTAGGTGATATGATGGCATTTATCACTTACACAATGCAGATTGTAATGGCATTCTTAATGATTACCATGGTATCGGTGATGCTTCCTAGAGCAGCCGTAGCGGCAAACCGTGTAGATGAAGTGTTATACAGCAAAACACTCATCACAAATCCGGAATTAGAAAAAACACCAGACGTACAGTTGGGAACCGTAAAATTCGATAATGTAAGCTTTAAATATCCGGGAGCAGAAGAAGATGTATTAAGCAATATCAGCTTTACTGCAAAACCGGGAGAAACTACAGCAATTATCGGAAGTACTGGAGCCGGAAAGTCTACCTTAGTTAATTTATTGCCAAGATTGTATGATGTAACAGAAGGTTCCATTAAAATCGATGGAATCAATATTAAGGATATGAAACTGAAAAAATTGCGTAACATGATTGGTTTTGTACCTCAAAAGGGAATTTTATTTTCAGGAACCATTGATTCCAACTTAAGATTTGGTGCCAAGGATTCCACGAAAGAGAATATTGAAAGTGCCGCAGAAACAGCCCAGGCAATGGAATTTATTCAGGAAAAACCGGAAAAATTTGATTCTCCGATTTCTCAGGGTGGTACCAACGTATCCGGAGGACAGAAACAGCGTCTTGCCATTGCAAGAGCCATCGCCAAGAATCCGAAGATTTATGTATTTGATGACAGCTTTTCTGCGTTAGATTACAAAACAGATGTGGCAGTAAGAAAAGCACTTCATGAAAAGGTAAAAGATGATGTGGTGATTATTGTTGCGCAGAGAATAAGCACCATCATTCACGCAGAAAAGATTATTGTATTAGATGAAGGAAAAGTAGTGGGTATGGGAACCCATGAGGAATTATTAAAAGACAATGAAGTATACCGTCAGATTGCAATGAGCCAGTTGTCAGAAAAAGAATTGGGCATTACAGAAGACAGAAAGGAGGAAAAATAATGGAACAACAAAAAACTCCGAAAAGAATGCACGGACCCATGGGCGGACATGGAATGGTAGGAGGCGAAAAGCCAAAGGAATTTAAACAGACATTAAAAAAGCTGGTAAAATATTTAAGTAACTATCATGCAGCCATTATCATTGTTATGATTTTCACAATCGGAAGTACGGTGTTTAATGTAATCGGACCAAAGATATTGGGAAAGGCAACCACGGAAATTTTCAATGGACTTATGAGTAAAATTAATGGTGGTGCAGGAATTGATTTTACAAAAATTGGAAAGATTTTGCTGGTGTTGCTGGTGTTATATGCAATGAGTGCATTGTTTAGTTTCGTACAGGGCTATGTTATGAGTGGCATTTCCCAGAAAGTGTCCTTTAAGCTGAGAAAAGAATTATCGGAAAAGATGAATCGTCTTCCAATGAGTTACTATGACAAGAGAACTTATGGCGAAGTGTTATCAAGAATTACCAATGATGTAGATACGTTAGGCATGAGTCTGAACCAGTCCATTACCCAGTTGATTACATCGGTGGCAACCTTAATTGGTGTGCTGATTATGATGTTAACTATCAGCCCGTTAATGACTTTGATTGTATTGTTAATTCTTCCAATTTCTGCGCTGTTAATTTCCGTGATTGTAAAACATTCTCAGAAATACTTTAAACAGCAGCAGGAATATTTAGGTCATGTAAATGGTCAGATAGAGGAAGTATTTGGCGGTCACAATGTAGTAAAATTGTTTAACAAAGAAGAAGATGTGATAGAGGAGTTTAAAAAGACAAACGAAGTGCTTTACAACTCTGCATGGAAATCACAGTTTTTCTCAGGTATGACCCAGCCAATGATGTCCTTTGTGGGAAATCTTGGTTATGTGGCAGTGGCTGTTGTGGGCGGTTATCTGAATATCAAGAAAGTAATTGAAGTGGGTGATATTCAATCCTTTATTCAGTATGTAAAACAGTTTACACAGCCAATCACCCAGATTGCACAGGTTTCCAATATGCTTCAGTCCACCATGGCAGCGGCAGAAAGAGTATTTGAATTCTTAGAAGAAGAGGAAGAAGAACAGACTGCAAAACATCATGCAGTGATGGTGGAAAATGGAAAAGAGCGAAAAGTGACACCGGAAGATTTGGTAGGAAATGTTACCTTTGACCATATAAAATTTGGCTATGTACCGGATAAAATCATTATTCAGGATTTTAGTGCAGAAGTGAACGCAGGACAAAAGATTGCTATTGTAGGACCTACCGGAGCGGGAAAAACAACCATTGTAAAATTGTTAATGAGATTTTATGATTTAAATAGCGGTTCCATTAAAATCGACGGTCACAATATCAATGATTTTGACCGCAGCGAATTAAGAGAAGCTTTTGGAATGGTGTTACAGGAAACTTGGCTCTTTAAAGGAAGCATTATGGAAAATATCCGCTACGGAAGATTAGATGCTACGGACGAAGAAGTAATCGCTGCAGCCAAAGCGGCACATGCCCATCACTTTATCCAGTCACTTCCGGGGGGTTACCAGATGGAATTAAATGAAGACGCTTCCAATATTTCACAAGGACAGAAACAGTTATTAACCATTGCCAGAGCAATTCTTGCAGACAATAAGCTGTTGATTTTAGATGAAGCAACCAGTTCGGTAGATACCCGTACCGAAGAACAGATTCAGAAGGCTATGGATAATCTGATGAAGGGAAGAACCAGCTTTGTAATTGCACACCGACTTTCCACAATCAAAGATGCAGATTTAATTCTGGTATTGAAAGATGGAGATGTAATCGAGCAGGGAAATCACGAAGAATTAATTGCAAAAGATGGCTTTTATGCCAGATTGTATAACTCGCAGTTTGAGCAGACTGCATAATATAGGCTCTAAATTAAGTGGTGGAGTGCGATTCAAAGAATCGCACTCCATTGTTGTTCCCGGCTATTGACATCCATTACAGAACAATATAAAATAATCTTAATGATAATAATTATCAATTACAAGAGAAAGACGGTGGGAATATGACATTATATGAAGGTGACGTAGAACACATCTATACCGTGAAAGAGTTGTGTATTGAACAGAGTATAATGAGAAGACTGGAAGCACTAGGGTTAAATGAAGGCAGTAAAGTACTGTTTTTGAACCGAAAGAAAAAGGGCGCATTGATTATAAAAGTGCGTGGTACCAGACTGGCCATTGGGAAAAAGATTGCTCAAGGCATAGAAGTGGAGGAAGATGCAAATGAAAGACACGATTAATGTAGCATTTGTAGGAAATCCAAATTGTGGTAAGACCACCTTGTTTAATGCCTTTACCGGTGCCAAATTAAAGGTAGCAAACTGGCCGGGTGTAACCGTAGAGAGAAAAGAAGGCGAAACTTCCTATAAAGGTCAAAAAATGAAACTGGTGGATTTGCCGGGTATATACAGCCTGACTTCCTATTCCATAGAAGAAAAGGTAACCAGAGAGTGTATTTTAGACGATGATATCGATGTAATTATTAATGTAGTAGATGCATCTTCCTTGGAAAGAAATTTGTATCTTACATTACAGTTATTGGAAATGGGCAAGCCTGTGATTCTGGCATTAAATATGATGGATATTGTCCGTGAGCGTGGTATGGAAATCGATATGCACAGACTTCCGGAAATGTTAGGCGATATTCCGGTAGTACAAGTGTCAGCAAGACAGAAAATGGGACTGGATGTATTGCTCCATGCAGTAAAACACCATTACGAAGAAGGACCAAAAGGTCATGTGGTTGAGTATTCTCAAGAAATCGAAGGAATCATAGAGAAAGCTTCCATTATGATAGAAGCAAATTATGGAAAAAATATAAATGGTCGTTGGTATGCCATAAAATTTATGGAATACGATGAAGAAGTGCTTCGAAAATATCAGATTAATATGTCAAATATTATTTCCAGAAACTACGAAAAAGAGATTATAGCCCAGAAATATAAATATATCGAAGAAATTATGGAAGAAACCTTGTTACGAAAGGATGAAAAAATGCAGTCTACTGATAAAGTGGACAAGTACTTAACCCATTCTGTCTGGGGTGTTCCAATTTTCTTGGTAATTATGGCTGTGGTATTTTTGCTGACGTTTGCTTTGGGAGATTTCTTAAAAGGCTGGCTGGAAATGGGACTGGAAGCTTTTTCTGAGGGTGTCAGAAACTTCCTGTTGACGATACATACATCCGAAACACTGGTATCTCTTGTGGTGGATGGTATTATTGCCGGAGTCGGCGGAATTTTAACATTTCTTCCAAACATTGCTATATTATTTGTGGCATTGGCAATACTAGAAGATAGTGGCTATATGGCGCGTGTGGCATACGTAATGGACAGCATTATGGGAAAGGTTGGCTTGTCTGGAAAAGCGTTTCTTCCAATGGTACTTGGTTTTGGATGTACGGTGCCGGCAATTATGGCAACCCGCGCGTTGGAAAAGGAAGAAGACAGACGCAGAGTTATGCTGATTACACCATTTATGTCATGCTCAGCAAGACTTCCTATTTATGTGATGTTTTCCAACATCTTCTTTGGGAAATATGCGCCGTTGGTGGCATTTTCCATGTACGTGATTGGTATGGTTGTGGCATTGATAATTGCATGGATTGTCAGCCGCATTGGAAAAAAGAAAACAGAGAACGAATTGCTAATAGAATTGCCGGAATATAAATCTCCAAATGCACGTACCATTGGTATTTATGTCTGGGAAAAAGTAAAAGATTATTTAAGTAAAGCTGGAACT
>CAYVCL010000056.1:0-20077 GCA_964450185.1 uncultured Lachnospiraceae bacterium
CATAACAATATACTATAATACCATAACACAAAATGGAAACTACCACATTAATTATTAAATACGGAATCCGCACAAGCACAAATGACGATATTATATATTGTAGTAAATACATACAGAATGTCACTTTCCTATCCACTACCCGTCTTTCAAAAAACACATGCATAAACCGATATATCACATACGTTGCCAGCCCATTTGACAACAGCAATACTATATTATTTAGTATATTTTCCATTTACATCTCACTTTCTATCAATTCCAAATACATGGACCTGATAATCTTTCTTCGTGACTGACTGATTGGTAATTCTACCCCATCCACTAATTTTACGAATTCATATTGAAATTTACTGATATATCGATAATTTACTATAATAGACTGGTGTATAAATAGAAATTGATTTCTCTTTACCTGTGAATATAGCCCATCCATGGAACCGTAAAATTCATCATCCTGCTTGCCCTCCAATGTGTGAATATGAATTTTTCTTCCCTGTTTTTCAAAATACAAAACTTCATCCAATGAAATTTTCAAAAAATGTGAGCCTTTTTTATATGTATACAACTGCCTGCCATATTCCGCCAGAACTAAATATTTGTCTATCACCTTCTTTATCTTTTCCTGTTCTAAAGGCTTAACCAAAAAATTAATAGGTCGGAAATCAAAAAGTCTTAACGCATACTCCGCTTTCGCAGAAATATAGGCAATCTGCACCTTCTCATCACCTAAAGCTTCCCGTATGTAACTTCCAATTTCAATCCCATCCATGTCCGGCAATTCAATATCCAGAAAAATCAAATCAAATTTTGTTTTTTCCATACTCTCACACAATTCTCTGCCCTTCTGGAACAAACTAAGATTATATCGGACAGCTGCCTGTAAAAGCATTTCTTCTAATATTTCCTCTATTTGTTTGCATATTACTATTTCGTCGTCACATATCGCTATATTTATTTCCATAACAGTTCCTTCTTAGGCATTAATATTTTTTTATATTTATTTCGACTCCATATTCTACTATATTCAACATGATTTTTCAATATTTCCTTTTACATTGAATCATACAATCCTCAACATAGTAATCCAAATACGCAAAAATGGTTCTGGACACAAATTTCTTTGTATCCAAAACCATTTTTATTCTTTCAAAACCATGCTTCCTATTTTAAATTAAAACTCAACATCCTCCCCATAGAAGCAAGCCTTCAAAAGCCCTTCCATTTCTTCCTGTGTCGGAATTCTTGGATTGGAGCCGGTACATGCGTCACCGATTGCCAGCTCTGCTACTTTAGGAAGTTTATCCATAAATTCTTTTTCATCGATAATTCCACCTTCGTATTCTTTGATTCCCTTCGGAATTTCCAAAGAATCGTTCATGGATTTTAATTCTGCCACTAATGCAGCTACCAGTTCTTCTGTAGTATCGCCCTTTAAGTCGATTGCTTTCGCAATTTCAGCATATCTTTCTGCTGCTTCTGCATTTTTAGCGTTGAACTGAATTACTCTTGGAAGATACATTGCATTGGCACAACCGTGTACGATGTGTCCGCCACTGTAAGCTGCTCCTGTTTTATGTGCCATAGAGTGAACAATACCCAATAATGCATTGGAAAATGCCATTCCGGCTAAGCACTGTGCATTGTGCATTCTATCTCTTGCTTCCATATCTCCGTCGAAGGATTTCTTTAAATCTCTATGAATCATTTTAATTGCATGGATTGCCAATGGATCTGTGTAATCACAGTGAAGTGTGGACACGTAAGCTTCAATGGCATGTGTCATGGCATCCATACCTGTATGTGCGGTTAATTTTGCAGGCATTGTTTCAGCCAGTGCCGGATCTACGATTGCTACGTCCGGAGTGATGTTAAAGTCTGCTAACGGATATTTCACTCCCTTTTCATAATCTGTGATAACACTGAATGCTGTTACTTCTGTTGCTGTTCCTGAAGTAGATGGAATCGCACAGAATTTTGCCTTGGTACGAAGTGTTGGGAAATTAAATGGTTTAATTAAATCCTCAAATGTTGTTTCCGGATATTCATAGAATGCCCACATTGCTTTTGCAGCATCGATTGGAGAACCTCCACCCATAGACACAATCCAGTCCGGTTCAAATTTTCTCATAGCTTCTGCTCCACGCATTACGGTTTCCACACTTGGGTCCGGTTCTACATTTTCGAACAATTCCACTTCCATGCCGGCTTCCTTCAAATAATCTACTGCTTTATCCAAAAAGCCAAAACGTTTCATGGAGCCGCCCCCAACTACCACAATCGCTCTTTTTCCTTTTAAATTCTTTAATTCCTCTAAAGAACCTTTTCCATGATACAAATCTCTTGGTAATGTAAATCTTGCCATATCATACCCTCCTAAAATATAGTTTTATGCAGGTTATTATTCCCCTCCTGCTTACTTTCGTTTGCCTTTTTATTTTATCATATTTACTGTAGTGACACAAGAAATTATTCTTTGATAGCCTTGCCTACATTCGGCTTGATAAAATTCTCCAAAGCGTATTCCCAAAGCTTTGGCGCACCTTTTTCTACGTTGACGTTTCTGGACATAATCTGGTCTAATGCCACGCCATGTTCTGCCCATGCCTTTCCATCACTCTTGTGGTTTAACATAATTGGCTGTACTCTATCCAACGCATTAGCAAAGTTTGCTTCCGGAGTTTCGTTTGCTTCAAATTCCTCCCACAAATCCCGAACCTTTTTCGCCTGGTCTTCCGGTAAAATATTGAAAATTCGCTCCGCTGCCTTTTCTTCTCTGGCACGTTTGGATTTGTTTCCTTCGGTATCGTATGCATACGTATCTCCTGCATCTATTTCCACCAAATCATGAATTAATACCATAGAAATCACATGAAGCACATCCACTTCTTCTTTGGCATACTCTGACAAAAATATTGCCATCATCGCCAGATGCCAAGAGTGTTCCGCATCATTTTCCTTTCTTGAACTGTCGGTCAGATAAGACTGTCTTCCTATCTTTTTTAATTTATCCACTTCTGCAATAAATTCCATTTGTTGTTGTAAACGTTCCATAATTTCCTCCTTTATATTTCCAAAAAGGAGATAGGCTGAACCTATCTCCTTTCTAATGTTTTATTTTTTATTTGCTACCGCTGCTTCAATAAATCCTTTGAATAATGGATGTGGTCTGTTTGGTCTGGACTTTAATTCAGGATGTGCCTGAGTAGCGATAAACCAAGGATGATCTACCAGTTCAACCATTTCCACAATACGTTTGTCTGGTGATAAACCAGATAACTTCATTCCATTTTCTGTTAATACAGCTCTGTAATCATTGTTAACTTCGTAACGATGTCTGTGACGTTCATGTACTGTTTCTTCTCCATATACTTCGTATGCTTTGGAGGTTTTATCCAATACACATGGGTAAGAACCAAGTCTTAAGGTTCCACCGATATCTTCGATACCATCCTGATCCGGCATCAGATGAATTACAGGATGTGTTGTGTCCGGCTTTAATTCCACACTGTGAGCATCGCTGTAGTTTAACACATTTCTTGCAAATTCCACGATGGAAAGCTGCATTCCAAGACACAATCCAAGGAATGGAATCTTATTTTCACGAGCGTAACGAATAGCGGAAATCTTTCCTTCCACACCTCTGTCACCAAATCCACCCGGAACAAGAATACCATCTACATTTCCTAAAATTTCTGCTGCATTTTCATCTGTCACTGTTTCAGAATCAATCCAACTGATATTTACAGTTGCACGTTCTGCAATTCCACCATGCTTTAATGCTTCTACCACACTGATGTAAGCATCATGAAGCTGAATGTATTTACCAACTAATGCAATGTTTACTTCCTTATTTGGATTTCTTAAGGCTTCTACCATTTCTTTCCAGTCTGTAAGATCTGGTTCCGGACAATCCAAATGTAAACATTCACATGCCACCTGTGCCAGTTTTTCTTCTTCCATGGCAAGAGGAGCTTCATATAAATATTCTACATCCAGATTCTGTAATACATGATTCTTTGGCACATTACAGAATAATGCAAGCTTGTCCTTTAAACCGCTGTCTAATGGAAGTTCAGAACGGCAAACGATAATATCCGGCTGAATTCCCATTCCCTGTAATTCCTTAACACTTGCCTGAGTAGGCTTTGTCTTCATTTCTCCTGAAGCACGAAGGTAAGGAATCAAGGTTACATGAATCAGGATTGCATTTTCATGTCCCACTTCATGCTGGAACTGTCTGATAGATTCTAAGAACGGCTGACTTTCAATATCTCCTACAGTTCCACCCACTTCTATAATAGCAATGGTAGTATCTTCATCTGTAAAGTTACGATAAAAACGACTCTTAATTTCATTTGTAATGTGAGGAATTACCTGAACAGTTCCTCCACCAAAATCTCCTCTACGTTCCTTCTGTAAAACAGACCAGTATACCTTTCCTGTTGTCACATTGGAATTCTTGTCCAGACTTTCATCAATAAAGCGTTCGTAATGACCTAAATCAAGGTCTGTTTCCGTACCATCATCTGTAACGAACACTTCACCGTGCTGAACCGGGTTCATTGTTCCCGGGTCGATATTAATATAAGGGTCAAATTTCTGCATGGTAACTTTATACCCTCTTGCTTTTAACAGTCGTCCAAGAGATGCCGCGGTGATACCTTTACCAAGACCGGATACTACGCCACCTGTCACGAAGACATATTTCACTGCCATAGAATAGTTCCTCCTTTGAAAAATGTACTAATTATTTAATTATACAATGGGTTTTCATCAAAGTCAATGTGCGGAATGAGATTTTCTTACCCTCACGCCACAATCACATTCCTTCCCCCTTGCTTCCCTTCATACAACTTCTCATCTGCCCTGCGAATCACTTCCTCCGTTTTTTCACCCTTCTTCCTCTGCTCGATACCAAAGGTCATGGTAATTGAAAATTCCTCTCCCTCATAACAAAATTCTTTGTCCCTGATTTTTTGGAGGAAATGTGTTAATTCCCTGTAAACCTGCTGTTCGGTCATATTTTTAAATATCATAAGAAATTCTTCGCCACCCCAACGTGCCACAAATCCTTTTCCTCGCACCAGATTTTCCATTTCTGAGGACAATTCTTTCAATACATAATCTCCACAATTATGTCCATACATATCATTAATTTTCTTGAAGAAATCCACATCTGCAATCACTGCTGTGTAACTATTTTCTCCACAACGCTCCATCTTATTTAACTGTCGGTCACAATATCTGCGGTTGTATAATAAGGTTAATGGATCCCTCTCAATCATGTCTTTAAGGGAATCCCTTACTTTTACAATGTAGCTTCCCAACTCTCCAATTTCATCGTTACGCTGTTTTAACTTTTCCGATGGCACTGCCTCCAAATCGCCTTTTGCAACTTTTCCAAGGAATGTTTTTACATCTTGCAGTGAGGCTACAATGCTTCGGGAGGCTACAAGGGCAGCCAATACCATAAGAAGCACGAAAAACAAAATAACCGCAACAAGCTTTACAATGTATCCCAACACGATACTTCGTGCCTCTTTTCTTGGTTCTCCGGCAAATACCATTCCCACGATATCTCCCTGCGCATCACAAAGAGGCACATAATATCCAAAATAAGGAACACCCTGAACCAGAATATTATCTGCAAAATATTCTTCTCCCTGATACAACACCTTTTCCTGAACCTCTTCCGGAGCCATAGTGTAAATAACACGTTCACCATCTTCATCTTTTATCGTAGTAAATACTCTTACTGCGCCATAAAAAACCGTGATGTCTGCACCTGATTTTTCCTTTAACTCATCCATTTTAGAAAAATCTTCGTTTAAAATCACATCACCCTTTTTCAGCACATCGTCTTCCAATGTATATTCGTCCGAATTGATGGAATCAAACTGCATACATATCGTGTAAGTCATGTGAGCCAAATTCTTTTCAATATCCTTCACCATAATGTGATTTGTAAAATATCCGGCAAAAATGGTTGTTGCAACCCCTAGTAACAAAACCGGCAATACAGCCAGAGTTAGTATGGTAAAGCTTAAGCTTTTCTTTTGAAACATAATTATTTATCTCCCTTATTGTTTATTTCCTCTTCAAATACACTGCCGTATAAGCAGGAATATCCAGTTTCACCTGATTTCCTCCTGCTTTTTTTTCTGCGGTAATCATTACATTTTCCTGTCTGGTGCTCCCTCCAAAACATTCCCAGTCACTGGATAAAATCACCTGCACCTGTTCTGTTTCCCCCACATTCAATACATAATCCTGCACCGGCGTTTCATCAAAATTAAATACACAATAAATGCTGTCTGCACTTCCCCTTCTTTGAAATGCATACATACAGTTCCCATTTTTCTGGCAATCCAGCCAGCTAAATCCTTCCTCCTCATAATCCCTTTCATAAAGGGAGCGTTCCCTTGCATACAACTCATTCAGTTTTTGTGAAAAATACTGAAGCTTCCCAAATTCTTCTTGTTGTGTAAGCTCCCAAGAAAGAGCTTCTTTGCCATTCCACACCTTATTTTCGCCAAATTCATTTCCCATAAAATTCAACATCTTTCCCGGATGAGCATACATATACATGTACATGGCTTTCGCCTGTGCAAGCTTTTCCTTTGTTTCTCCGTAAATTCCCTGAAAAAGGCTTTTTTCTCTATGGGCAGCCTCATCATGGGAGAATGCAAGCATAATACTTTCTTCATAAAAATATACCATAGAAAACGGAAGAATATAATACTGTTTTTTTCTGGTTTGCGAATCGTATGCCATATATTTTAAAATATCTTCCATCCAGTTACTGTCCCACTTATAATCAAATCCAAAACCACCCGTGGATATTTCTTTCGTAATCTTAGGAAAACTTCCTGTGTTTCCGGTTATCAAAATACAATGAGGAAAACGTTCTCGTATTCCCTGATTCATACGTTTTACAAAATCAATGGCACTGCCATTGGTTCCCCGATATTTCTGTCCCTGCCAATAAATCAGACGGTCAATACTTCCAAAACGTAATCCATCAAAATGATACTCCTCCAGCCAGTAGTTTGCCACCGACTGCAGAAAGCTTCTGACCTCTCCTCTGGAATGGATAAAATTACAACTTCCCCACTCATTGATTGCCACCTCTTTGTGTGGGTATTCATATAACGGCCATCCGTCATACTGCGCCAAACCATAGCTGTCAATGGCAAAGCACACCATCATACAGTCCATAATCACACCGATTCCGTTCTGATGGCAAGCATCCACCAATTTCTTCAATCCTGCTGCTGTGCCATATCGGGCAGTAGGACTGAAAAAGCCGGTATTCTGATAGCCCCAGGATTCATCCAACGGATGCTCCGCAAGAGGCATAAATTCAATATAATTGTATCCCTCCTGTTTCACATAACTAACCAACTCTTCTGCCAATTCTTCGTAAGTCAGCCAGTCACCATTTTCTTTTTTCCGAAAACTTCCCAAATGAACTTCATAAATATTCACAGGATTCTTTTTGCTGTCTTTTCTCTCTGCTATCCAGGCTTCATCCTGAAATTCATAATCTGATAAATCACGAATCACAGAACAACTTCCCGGTCTGACTTCCATTCCAAATCCATAAGGGTCACAGTGATCCTGATACTCGCTTTCATTCTTATAGATTCGATATTTATAACGCATGCCCTCTCTTGCTTTTGGCAGCACTACTTCATAAACATTTCCATCATATACCGGCTCTAAAAAAGTTTCTTCAAATTGGTTAAAATCTCCAATCACAGCAACCTTTGCCGCACCGGGAGCAAACGTACGAAATACCACACCCTGCCCCTCTGGCAAAAGGTGAGCACCAAAATATTTATATGCTTCAAAACTGTTTCCATTATAAAAATCCTGCATTTGGCTATTCTCCTTGTATATTCTAAATGCTTTCTAGGTTGCCGGGACTTTTCTCAAAGACGCCCCAAGTAAATAACATAAAAATACCCGCTCGTTTCATATACTATTTAAAAATACGGTTCGGGAGGCTTCCATTGCGATACCTGAAATTATTGCTTTGCTTTTTGTTGCTGTCACTTTGCCTGCTCTCCGGTTGTTCTGCTTCTAAAGTGTCTGCAACCCCAGAAAACCCTTCCCTTTGCTTTTCCGACTGGTGCGAGCAAATATTCCGGGAAGAAATTTCCCAAAATACGCTGAATCTTCATTACACACTGAAAAATCCTGCAGAATACGGTATTACTTCTCCCACAATTTCTCTGGGCAGCTATGATGCCGATGAACAGACATCCTATTTCAAACGCACAGCCGAATATGCTAAAATTCTCACTACCTATGATTACGATTCTCTCAAACTGGAAGACCAGTTGACTTACGATATTTTAAAATATCATTTTCATCAGGTATTATCTAATCGTTCTTTCTATTATTATCAAGAGCCACTAAGCTCTGTAACAGGAATTCAGGCGCAGCTTCCTATTTTGCTGTCCGAATACGAATTTTATCAGGCATCTGATATTCCTGTATATTTAAACCTGCTGTCCCAAGTAGATGACTATTACCATTCTATCATTAACTTCGAAGAACACAAAGCAGAAAATGGACTTTTTATGTCAGAGCAGGCTGCTGATGCTATTATATCACAATGTGAGGATTTTTTGAAAAATCCTTCCGAAAATATGTTAATTACTACTTTTAATGAACGAATTGACGCTATGGAGGACTTAGACAGCCGTCTTGCAGTGGACTACAAAGCCCAAAATATGCAGACCTTTATCAGCCATGTTATCCCTGCTTACAAAGATTTAATTGCCTCTTTAAAGGATTTGAAAGCTTATTCTGCCAATCAGGATGGGCTATGTTATCTGGAAAACGGAACGGAATATTACCAAGCACTGGTGGAAGAAACTACCGGCTCCTCCAGAAGTATTTCCGAATTGAAAAATTTAATCAATAAGTATTACAAAAACGATTTGCTTTGCCTGAAAACTTGTTTGGAAAACGGCGAAATTGCTGAAGAAGCTCTCTCCTCTTTTTCCGATGACAATCCGGAAGAAATTCTGCTTCATTTAAGTCAGGAAATCATCGGGGATTTTCCGGAGCTTTCTGGTGTAAACTATCAGGTGAAATACGTAAACGAAAATCTGGCAGAGCATATCAGTCCCGCCTTTTATCTGACTCCGCCAGTGGATAACAGCTCGGAAAATGTAATTTATATTAACCCCTCCTCCAACTTAAAGGACCTTTCTTTGTTTACCACACTGGCGCACGAAGGGTATCCGGGGCATCTATACCAAACGGTATATTCTACCCAAAGCGGCTTGCCAAACATTCGCTCTCTGTTAAACTTTGGCGGTTATACGGAAGGATGGGCTACTTATGCAGAAATGTATTCTTACCGCCTTTATGGAATGGATGATGTTTCTGCCACCTATTACATGCACACCAATACCTTAAACCTTTCTCTCTATGCCAGACTGGATATCGGTATTCATTACGATGGCTGGAAGCTGTCGGAAATTCAGTCCTTTTTATCTAAATTTGGCATTACAGACGAAGCTACCGCCCGTGCCATACAGACAGCTATTTTAGAAGCACCTGCCAATTATTTAAAATACTATATCGGTTATCTGGAATTTTGTGAGTTAAAAGAAAAAGCCCTGCAAGGCCCCTTGGGGGATGCCTCACAAGACTTAAAAAATTTCCATCAGGTGATTTTAACTTTAGGACCTGCTCCATTTTCTATTTTGGAAAAATACATGAACGATTACTCGGATGTTTTGTATTCTTCAAAATAAGTTTTTAAACTCACTAATGCTTTTGCCAACGTTTCTTTTTCGTTTTCTGTTAATTTGTCTACCGTTGCCTTTATCATATTTTCATGAAATACTTGGTGATGTTCGTAAGCCTTTCTGCCTTTTTCTGACAGCGAGAGCAACACCACTCTCCTATCTTCCTGGCTTCGCACACGCTCTACATAACCTTTTTTCACAAGACTGTTCATGGCAATGGTAAGGGTACCGGTAGTAACGGACAGGGACTTGGCAACAGCAGACATGTTTTTTTCCTCTTTGATACCTACTGCTTCAATCACATGCATATCATTATTACTCAAATCTTTAAATTCCGATGTGATAATAGCCTTTTCCTCGATATCCATAATATCACGGAATATACCTACCAAAAACTCATTCATGCTTTCATACAAGTCCAATTCTGTCACCCCCATTACTTTCTCTTTATAGTATAATCTATCATTTTACATAATTCAACCGATTTTATTCCACGGATTTTAAGGATTCTGCCATATTAATCTTTTCTAATTTAAAGTACATAACCCCATTTACGATTCCTGCAAACACCAGTGTCAGCAGGAAACTAAACAAATAACTAACAGGCAAAATCTTAACATCAAAGCTAATCATATCAATGTCTATACGCGCCATTACAAAAGCATGCAAAAACTTTCCTAACACCAGTCCTACCAATGCTCCAATGGCTGTCAGTATCACATTCTCCCGGAATACATAGCTGGCAGTTTCACCGGGATAAAAGCCAAGCACTTTAATGGTTGCGATTTCTCTGATTCGCTCTGTAATGTTAATGTTTGTCAGATTATACAGTACAATAAATGCCAAAAGTCCGGCACTGACTACCACCAGAATAATTACGTAATTCAAGCTGAACATCATCTTGCTGAAACGTTCTTTCACATCTTCATTTACGTTAACGGTGGTGACATTATCCATATCAGAAATCTTCGCTGCCGCTTCATGAACATCCTTCTCCTTCAAAACATTTACATAGGCAGTGTTGATTTCCGGCTCTTCATTTCTCTGTTCTTTGTAGGTAGTATTTGATATATATACGTAATTATACACAAAGTTCTCGCAGATTCCGCTTACCTTCATCTGAATGGTATTCATATCTTCATCTCGAAGGCTAATGGTAGAACCAATGGTTAAATCATAGCGTTCTGACAGTTTATTGGTAATCACCGCTTCCCCTGCCTTTGGATAAGAAATTTCTTCTCCCTTTACCGTGTGCAGTGACAAGCATGGTTGCATTTCCTGTGTTTCATCCATAGACACCAGATTGATGGATTTTACCGTTTCATTTACCACCAAATCCATGGAAGTTTCCATGGCAAAAACAACATTTTCTATAGAACCTTCTCCATCCTTTATAAAATTCTCTCTTTGCTCTCCCACACAACTTTCTTTGAAAGTCACACCCACATCATAGGTTTGTATTTCTTCATACTGCTCTGTTGCAATATTAACGATAGAATCCCGGACGCCAAAGCCGGTGGTTAACAATGCGGTACAGCCACTGATTCCAACTACCATCATAAAGAAGCGTTTTTTATAGCGGAACAGATTTCGTATAGATACTTTATGAAGGAATTTCAGTCTTTTCCATAGAAAAGGAATTCGCTCCAATAGAATACATTTTCCGCTTTTGGCTGCTTTTGGTCGAATGAGGGAGGCTGCATTTTCTTCCAGCTCATATTTGCAGGTGAGGTATGTAGTTCCCATGGAACAGATCAATGCCACTGCCAAGGAAACAGCTGCAAATCTGTAATCAAAAACTAATATGATACCCGGCATTTTATACATCATTCCGTAGGCTACCCATATCACTGTCGGAAATATAATAGAGCCTGCGAAAAATCCTAAAATCCCTCCGGTACATGCCGCGCTTCCGGAATAGAATAAATACTTACTCATAATCTTACCTGAGCCATAGCCCAATGCTTTTAGCACACCAATCTGGGTACGCTGTTCCTCTACCATGCGGTTCATGGTAGTCATGCACACCAAGGCTGCCACAAGGAAGAAAAATATCGGGAATACATTGGCAATTCCATTTACAATATCAGAGTCACTTTCAAAACAGGCATATCCGATATTTGTGTTTCTGCCAAGCACATAGTAATCCGGTTCTTCTAAATCTTCCACTTCCTGCCTTGCATCTGCTATCTCTGCTTCTGCATCCGCAATTTCCTTCTCATACTCTGCTTTGGAATCTTCATATTCCTTTAACCCATCTTCGTATTCGATTCTTCCTTCTTCTAATTCTTCCTTTTTACTCTCTAGTTCACTCAAGTTACTCTTTAGAGTGCGTTCTACGGAAGCTATCTGCTGTTCCCCGTCTTCCAACTGGATTCTCGCATCCTCTAATTCCTGCCATGCTTTGGCAAATTCTGCTTCTGCCTCAGCTTTTTTATCTTCCAGTTCTTTTTCGCCATCTTCGATTTCTTTCAATGCATCTTCTTTGATATCCTGAAAACGGAGCTGTACTCGTTCTTCTACTGCCTTATCCAGTATGTCTTCCTGCGCATCTAAAGCGTCATTATATTCCTGACTGTAGCATTTTTCATCAATATCACTTTTTACCAGAATCTGAGTATAATACTCTGCATCAAAGGTATCTTCTAACAAATAGAAATAACCGGATATCCTACCGTTTCCAATGGAAGTTGTTCCTCTTTCAAAGTTCATGTAGTATGGAGATTCCACGACTCCCACAACTTCATATTCCTTATACTTTAAAAGTTCCATGGTATCTTCCAGATTGTTTTCGGATATCTGAATTTTCGTTCCAAGTGCTTCTTCTCCGTACATAAATCCGGAATCAATAACACACTCGTCTGCTTTTTCAGGCATTCTTCCGTTTTTTAATACCGGCGTGTTAATGCCCTCTGTCAGAGAGTGTGCTTTTAATACATATTCATTCTCTTCCCCATTACTGCATAACACATCCAGTTCATAGCCACCGGCTGCCTTTGCAACGCCTTCTGCCTTACCTATCTCCGTCACATCTTCTTCTGTAAAACCCAACGTAGAAAGCAGGCGCACGTCAAACATATTCTGCTCTTTTAAATAGTTATATTCTGTGGCAAGCATTGCCTGCTTTGTCACCTTTAACCCCGTAAAAAATCCTACCCCCAAAGCCACAATGGCAAATATGGCAAACCATCTGCCAAAACTCTGTCTGATTTCCCGGAGGGTTGTTTTTTTCATCATAGACTTCATTATTATCCCTCCTGTATTACCATTCAATTTCTTCTACAGGTACAATATGCTCATTTTTCTCCATGCTGGCAATCGTTCCGTTTTTTACTGTAATGATACGGTCCGCCATGGCTGTCAATGCATGATTATGGGTAATTACCACCACAGTTCGTCCACCTTTTCTGCAGGTTTCCTGCAAAAGCTTTAAGACCGCCTTTCCTGTATTGTAATCCAACGCTCCGGTTGGTTCATCACAAAGAAGTATTTTCGGATTCTTTGCAATGGCTCTGGCGATGGCAACTCTCTGCTGTTCTCCACCGGATAACTGGGCAGGAAAATTGTTGGCACGTTCCGTTAAGCCCACCTGTCCAATTACGGTCATTGCATCCAAAGGTTCTTTACAAATCTGGGATGCCAGCTCTACATTTTCTACCGCCGTCAGATTCTGCACCAGATTATAAAACTGGAAAACAAAGCCCACATCGTATCTGCGATATTTCGTAAGCTGCTTTTTGTTGTAGGCAGAAATTTCCTCTCCATCCAACATTACTTTACCGGAGGTGAGAGAATCCATTCCACCTAAAATATTCAAAATTGTGGTTTTTCCGGCACCGGAGGCGCCTACCACCACGCAAAATTCCCCTTTTTCTATTTCGAAATTTACACCCTGCAAAGCATGAATATCTACTTCACCCATTTTATATGTTTTTGTCACATCTTTAAATTCTACAAATGCCATACCTTTCTCCTTCCCCTATAAATCTGAAAATATGTATCCTGCCCTTCGTACATTGGCAATAATCCCGATATCCTCAGGATCAATTTTCTTCCGCAAATTGGAAACATGTACTTTCACGGTTCTCACATCATCCAGACTATCACTGTCCCACACTTTTTTATATAAATCTTTGTAAGTCAGAAGCACGTTTTCATTTTCCACAAACATGCTAAGAAGCATGTATTCTGTATGGGAAAGTTCAATAACACGTTCTTCTGCCTGTTCTGACTTTAAAAACACCTTTCTGCGCACCTTATCCAATGAAAAAGATTTCATCTGACAAACATCTGATTTCATGGATTTGTAACGTTTCCTTAAGGTTTCTATACGCATCTGAAACTCAAAGGAATTGAAATCTCCAAGCAAAAAGTCTTCCATTCCTTGGTCCAATGCTTTTTCCAATATTTTTTTGTTTTCTTCAGCAAGCATGCCAAGCACCGGAAGACGGGTACGTTTCTTTAAATCCGCCAACACAGACAAACTGTTCTCTGAACAAATCTCCAAAACAACCACATCATACGCCTGTTCTGAAAATTCCTCCAAGTGCTGCCCCGCCAAAACCATAGTTTCCATTTCCCAATCGGTTTCTGCCAGCACACTCTGTATCCAATCCCCAATCTGCTGTGTTTTGCCCACCGCTAATACTTTTTTACTTTTCTGCATTTCCTTTCCTCTTTTTCTTTCCACAATTTAATGTAAATTCGACCTTATTTGTGACCAGTACGCCCATGATAGTGACAGAATCTCTCTGTGCAGGCGGAAAACAACGTTCCAGTGAACTAACTTCTAAGACGCACTAAGTTCGTCACCAGTGGGTTCCTCACTAAGTGCTTTCTAAGAAGTGGATTTCACTTCCACTAAAAGCGTTTCCTGATTGCCTGCACAGAGAGATTCTGTCACTATCATGGGCTGTGCATAGCAACTCCACAAGGTTGAATTTCTTCAAATTTTTCTGATTTTTATCAACAACTCATATCTGGAACAAATCATACCTCCGTTTGAACCGCCATATTTTATTTTCTTCTAAAATATTATGAATTGTAATTTGAGAAACCACGTTTTTTAATCTTCCCTCAATGACATGGTTCCTGTATCGTGGGTATCAAAACGCATAGTTCTTTTTTCACCATTTTGATTAAAATTGAAATTCACTTCATATTCGCCAACTTCCTGAAAGAATGGAGTTTCCTCGCTATACGACCATTTTTCCTGTGACATTTCCTGAACACTAACCACTTCTTCCACTATCGCTGTGTCTGTTTCTGTTGTTTCACTAATTTCAGCAGCCTCTTTTTCTCCACATGCACTAAGGAATAGTGCTGCCATTACACTTAGAAAAAACAGCTTTTCCTTTCTCATATATGCTTACCTCTTTACCCTTCTTGTTTTTCGCTTGTTGTTTATATGATAAATTTAAATTTTCCTAATTTCTCTAAAATTGGGATTTGTCAATCTGTAAGCGGCTCTGAAATAGTTCTGGTTGCTTTTTCTTGATTTGGATTGTGTCAATTCTCACACGCTGATATAACGGCGGCTTTCCAGTAGTTACAGGGTTCTCCGCTCATCAATATCTATGTATTGCTCACTTTTCTCTTATTTTTCCCCTTGCAAGGAACGGATAAGGGAAATGCTATTTTCTCTTTTCTACAAATTTCTCACATTCAATTTCCATTCTTTTAAAATCTAAGCATTGCTCTCTTGCCGAAAATTTCTCACCTGATACATATTTCGAGTATAAGACATTTGCTGTATTAGTCAAATCTCTAGCGTGCTCATTGCACCAATCCAATTCTTTTATTAGTAATCCCTTTTTCTTCCTTGTATCCGCATTATCATGCTTACGAATCTTAGTATCTATCTTTTGAATCAATGTATCTTCAACCGGTATCATAAGATTAAAATTTAAAACACCTATCAGTTCCCCTTGATATACAATCTTCTTGAAATCAACCTTGTCCCTCATTTTTTCGTGCTTTTTCTTTGGTTTAGATAAAGGAACGCAGTATTTGTGTTCATTACAAATAACAATAACTCCAAGAAAAGGCCGCTCATCCTTACCAATCTGAGGAGATACAGATAAAACTCTATCATCTATATTATGTAAGTTTCTGATGTATTTCATATCAATACGATATACCTCTAATAGTGCTTGAATCATTCATTTCTCCTTTAAAACATTTCAAGGACTATGTTGCCATAGTCCTTGAATGTAGTGTCACCGTAGCGACCCTAACGCTTTTTGAACGTCCACTTATTGGCAGGACTCTCCTTTAATATTATTGTACCAAATGCAATTCTTTTGTCAATGAATTTCTAAAAATTAATAATGTTTTCATATTTTGGTAAAATCATTTTTAGCGTCGCAGAGCGAAATACACCCTTTGCACAAATCATCGATTTGTACTCTAGGTATTTCCCCCTTGCAGGGAGAAAAGTCACTCAAGACCAACTATCATATCCATCTCATCTTTTCCGAAAGGGAACTATTACCGGAACCTATAGAAAAGATTGCGTCACGCAATATGTTCTACAACGAAAATGTAAACCATGTACGCACTGAGAAAATCACTCCAAAAGCTGAAACCATTTTCATTTGTATAAACAGACTATTCTAACGCAATAAGATCTGACTTTTCGTAGCGGTTATGACCTTGTAATTGTTTTTTATATTTCCAGCACTTGATAGCATCATCTAAACACTTTCCTTTATTATCATCAAAAAAATCTCGAATATATGTATTATATTCAAACTGTTTATCAATAGAGCTTTTCTTGTTTTTCTTTTCTTCTAAAATTTCATAATATGCGGTTATAGCATCTTTATAAGTTTTACCGGTATGAGTTTTTAGCTAATTCTTCTATTCTGTAATTCATTTCTTTTCCTTATGTGCCGTTATGATTGTATAACTATAAGCATTTACAGTTATTATGCAATCATCTATATTAATATACCAGTTTTTCCCATTTCTTAAAACAGAAGCATTATCTGATTTTATTTTGGCTTTACACCACTCAACAACATTATCTGTATCCAAAGAAAGATTTTTTTTGATTCGCATGACACCCAATTCTGTCGTATGCAATTTATCCAAATTTTGAAGTAATTCAATTTCTTTTTTCACCGATTCTAAAAAAGGTAACTGATTTACTGATGAAAAAGACTTTCGAATCGGATGACGAATAACGGTCTTCAATTTTTCTGGTGCACATTTTCTGGGATCGCTTAAGTATATTTCATGATGGTATCTTCCCTTTTTCATATCGGGCTCATACCCTTGCTCTTTTATAAACGCATCCATCTTTTCTATTGTAAGCGGTTCTTCATCATAGCTTCCGATATGCATACTTTGTACACATACTCCCTCATCATAAGTTAAAAACTCAACCTTGGAAAAATCCATCTTCTTTTTCGTAGTTGCTTCCGTTATTGCCCAGTCGAACTCTTCTTTTGTGACAAACTCCGGCAAACGTATCATAGCAATCCATTGGAAGTTTTCCTTATGTGAATAATCAATAGCTTCCGCATCTTTCTGCCACCATAAACCTTCTAACGGAGGCACCACATAAGAAAAGTATCCATCCATTTTATGACTACCCTTGTAGCTCATTTTTATGGTAAATGCAATGGCATACAAAAGTCCGATTGCCTGCTTGTATTCACCAGCTTCTTCATTAGGATTCCCCTGTCCACGTACCACCACATAATTCATAGGCGGAATTGTAATAATCCCCGGCTGCTTCGGTGGCATATAAAATTCTTTATACTCTTTTTTGTAATCAAATGACATATACAAATCTCCTCGTTCTAATCGCTATATAAATGCTTCATTTTTTCAATTTCCTGCATTACTTTTTCCTTTATTTCTATAGGTTCTAATACTTGGATATGCGAACCATAGGAAAGCACATAACTTGTAAACCAATTAATGTCCGAAACCTCAATATTGCACAATAGTGTGCCGTTATCTGTTACCACTATATTGCTTAATTCTTCATATGCCCGGAAAGCCATTTCCTGATTAATTTCCAACGTTACCGTGATTTTTGAAAGACTATCAGAGTACTTATTATTAACTATTGACAATACTTTTCCAACATTTTCCGGTTCAAAAAAGCTATCCAATACATCTATATGAGATATCCTTTTCAGTTTAAAGAAACGATAGTCTTTTCGCAGACAGCAATAAGCGTACAAATACCATGCCTGATCTTTAAAACATAATTTTATCGGTTTTATTTTTCTTTGAACCAATCCCGCTTGATTCCCAGAATAAACGATTTCCATATAAAAATGTCCCAATATGGCATTTTTAATCCGTTCGAATTTAGTAGCATCTTCACTACTATTCCCCCAACTAGAAAACTCTATTTCAATCCAATCCTGATATTGCTTTCCTAAAAAAGAACGAAGTTTTGATATAGAATCATCATCAACCGTAAGAGATACTTCGTTCAGTGCACTTAATGACTCCATTATTTTGTTCTTTTCCTCTGTGGTAAGAACAGCTTTATCCAAAACATAATCCGGTAATATTGAAATGCCTCCATGTTTACCTTTATTTGCATAAATAGGGATTCCGGCTATTGTTAATTTATCAATATCGCGATATATGGTTCTCTCTGAAACCTCAAAAATATCAGCTAACTCTTTTGCCGTCATCTGTGGCTTTTCCATCAACAAATATACAATTTGAAATAATCTATTTAACATTTATCATCTTCCTATGTGCTTTTATCTTTTTCATAGCCCAATCATAATGACTACTAGTTACACTGATGAAGTAAGACCCAATGGTACTACCTCCTACCCAGTCATATACATTTTTCTGGAATAATTCATCATTTGACATTGTTTGAATAACATCCATAATTTTTTTGTGTGATTCCTTAAACTGTTCTAATGCCATGTCTAAGGTAACTGATTGGTTCCTTTTCCAGAACAGAATATTCATAGCACCATATGTTTTCCAATTATAACCTTCCATTAGAAAGGGCTTATGCAGCCCAGCTTTATTGTTAGCTACCCATTCAAGCATCAGATTGTGCCACTCATGTAAATGAATAAAAATATCTCTTAAATTTTTATCTCTTCCCCAATGAGCTTCTTTCTTTTTGATGTCTGATGAAAAGTCAAATTCAGTGCTTAATTCTATTTCTGTCATAGAATCAATAAGTTTCAAAAGTTTATCATAGTTTAGATCTGCTGCTTCAATTAAATCATTCTTTGTCTGTGGTCTTGGCATACACTTATCTCCTTTATTTTTTTTCATTATAACACAAATAACCTGACACCTTGTGTCATATTTATTATTTATGTGCTATAAAACGAAACATATTAATAGGCAGACTGCTCATAGCAATCTGCCTATATGTATTACCAAACTTCCATAGTATCAATCGCATCCACCCATGCCTGCATTTCACCATCTAAAGCAAGCCGAGCATATTCAAGCGGCTCATCTATCGCCAATGCATTGAGTGAATTTTGTGAGCAAGGAGTAGTTCTTAATCCATCCTCTGCCTTATTACAATCAATTCGCAATATGTAATTCTCAAAAGTGGTTACATCAATACTGTTCGTCTGTGGGTTATAATCTGCATATATCAATCTCATCTTATCAGTCCTTTCCTGTAAATATATTATAAGCATTTCATCCAGTCCCAACTGTCATTTTTATAATTTGTTATAAGTTGTTACCCGATTTTCTTTCCCTTGTTTTTTCCCTTATCAGCGGTCATAAACAAAGGTGGAACGATATAACACGATACAAGATGTGATGAAGAGGACACTCACGAAAAGTTTAGTGTTTTCAATGGTTTGCCGAGATTTTTATAACACGCTATAACAGTTATTAAATCCCTTAAAATACCTCCAGTGAGAATTCAAATTTTACGCTTTTCTTGCCACTACAACAGGCTGATAAAATCCTGTTTCTTCTGAGAACTTCCACTCAACTTTGCTACATCCATAAGCAAGTAATAATTTTGTCATTTCTTCTCTGCGAGTGGCTCTATATTCACATTCAAATTTACTAACTTGCAATGATTCCTCATCATCAACAATATACTGAATAAGTTTATAATTATCGTTATTCCACTCCCATGTTTGAAATGACACTCTCTGCCCTTTGTCGGTTTTATGTATATATGGCGGGGAATATGGTGGTTTTTCCGTCAGCAAACTATCATAATCTCTAATACTTGCAACAAATATACCATTTCTCTTAATCTGATTCACAATGCTTTTGATTGCTGATTCTAAATCATTACTTGTTAGCATATGTGGTAGTGCATTATCCATAGC
>CAYVCL010000057.1:0-19938 GCA_964450185.1 uncultured Lachnospiraceae bacterium
AAGATAAGTTACAATCTTCCTGGTAATAAATGTTTGCCATTTTACAATTCCTCCTAAAATAATAAATACATCTTTATAACTTAACAGCCTAAATAGGTCTTTAGTTAACAATTTAATCTAATATTCTTACGTCTGCTGTTCCTCTGGAAAGTCCTGTAATACCGGTTCTTGCCAGTTCTAATATTTCGTATTCTTCCAATAATTTAATGAATGCTTCTACCTTATCCAGATTACCTGTAAGCTCGATTACCAAAGAATCGGTACAGACATCTACGATATTTGCTCTGAAAATATCCGCAACTGAAATAATTTCCTGTCTTGTTTCCGGTGTTACGGCAACTTTTACCATAACTAATTCACGGCAAACAGAAGCTCCACTTTTCAACACTTTAATATCTATAACTTCTTCCAGTTTTGCCAGCTGTTTTTCAATCTGTTCCAACATGATTTCATCTTCAACTACCACAACTGTAATTCTGGAATAGCGTTCATCTGCAGTTACACCTGCTGTAATACTGTCTATGTTATATCCTCGTCTTGTAAAAAGCCCTGCAATTCGACTTAACACACCAGAGGTATTTTCAACTAACAGTGAAAAAACTCGTCTTTTCATTATGTATCCTACCCTTCTGGTTTACCACCGCTTTTCATTGTAACAAGATGCACCTTTTTTGTCAATTATTTTCCATTTTTCAAGTGCTCCGGGTTATGCCACACTTTTTCTTTTTGCGCTTACCCTTTTTATCTGATACATTGCAATTACTAAAACACATAAAATCGCCAAAAACAAGTCTGAATATACCAGAAATTCTACTCTGTTTTGAAAATTCATGGTAGCCGCAACCACATTCCATACAAAATGAAATACGATTGCCGGATATAAATTTCTTCTGCACAATCTGGTTACAAATCCTAAAAATACAGAAATCAAAATAAACTGTAACGCCACAAAAAACAGGCAGATTAAAGATGGATTTTCTGATATAAAGGTAAGAATTGTAAGCCACATAGCATAGGTGATTCCTGTCATCATAGAGCTGCCTAAAACGGAATAATGGCGTTCAAAAAGATTTTGCAAAAATCCTCTAAATCCCGCTTCCACAGCAATCGCCCCAACAAGCAAAGTGTACCATCCCGTCTGCAAGGTCGCTGCCAGGTTCCACGTAAAATCACCAATAGAAATGTTGGTGTATTTCTGCACAATCATAAAACCGCCTACATATCCCAAAATCGCCATAAAAACAGCTATCACAATCATTTTGGAATTTGCCGCAAATCTCCGTTTCATGCGCAAAAGTTCCAATGTATCCCCTTTAATTCCGGCGATAAACAAAGCCAGAATCAAAGGCATCAGATAAATAAGCAAGCTCAAAATATTGGCTGTCATTTGTCCAATGATATCATTTCGATATAGTATGTTAATCACATAGTAAATAATAATCGTTGAAATTATAACTCCCATGCTGTAGGAATAAAATTTCCCGCTTTCTTCCTTACTCATATTCCCCTCCGTATTTTACATACCCAACAGACGTTTTACCAGTTTCACTGCATCTGCTGCGTCCTTAGAATATCCATCCGCCTCAATTTCATCTGCATAATCTTCTGTAATTACCGCACCACCAATAATCACTTTTGCATCAACGTTTCTTTCCTTTGCATAGGTAATTACATTGCGCATCTCCTGCATTGTAGTAGTCATCAATGCAGATAAGGCAATTACATCCGCTTTTTCTTTGATGGCTGTTTCAATAATCGTTTCTTTGGAAACATCCTTTCCAAGGTCAATGACACGATAACCGTAATTCTTTAACATCAACGCAACCAGATTCTTTCCAATATCGTGAATATCCCCTTCTACTGTTGCAATTACAATGGTTGGAAGATTATCATCATCCTTGCCGGACTGTAAATACGGTTCTAAATAATCAATGGCAATTTTCATGGTTTCTGCACTGGAAATCAACTGCGGCAGGAAGTATTTTTGTTTATCAAACAAATCACCCACTTCGTTGATTGCAGGAATCAGAATATCATTTAATAAAACAGATGCTTCTTCTCCCTGTTCTACAGCATCTTTCACCTTTGCCACAATGGTTGTTTTATTTCCTTTTAAGACGTCTTCATAAATCAATTCTTTTATTGTTTTTTCAGCTTTTGAAACCACAGTTTCTGTTTCGTCTTTTTTCAGACGGTTGATGGTGTTAATGTATTCCATATCAGCATTTTCTTTATTCATCAATAAATCAGATGCATAGGCACATTTTACCAGCATTTCCTGAGATGGATTGGAAATCGCCATCGTCAGACCATTTAATATAGCCATGGTCAAGAAGGTCGTATTTATAAAGCTTCTGTCCGGAAGTCCAAAACTGATATTGGACAATCCACAAATAGTCGCAAGCTGCAATTCCTCTTTACAATAGCGAATGGTTTCCAGCGTTTCTTTGGCTGCATTTTTATTGGCACCCACAGTTGCTACCAGACCATCCACCACGATATCTGTATTTTTCATTCCTGCTTTAACTGCCGCTTCATAAATTGTATGAATAATTTCTTTTTTCTTTTCCAGATTTTCCGGCAAGCCCTCATCGGATAGTGGAAGCAGAATAAACATCGCTCCATATTTTGCTGCTATTGGAATTAATTGTTCAAACTTTTCCGTTTCTAGTGATATGGAATTAATCAATGCTCGGCCCGGATATCTGCGCAAAGCTGCCTCAATTACATCCACATGACTGGAATCAATCGCCAACGGCAATTTGGTTGCCATACTTACTTCTTCGATTACATCTAACATGGTTTTCTTTTCGTCAATACCGCTCATTCCCACGTTAATGTCGAGAATGGATGCTCCACATTCTTCCTGCTCTCTGGCAAAATCCAATACTCTGGTATAATTTCCTTCTCTTAATTCCGCCTGTAACGCTTTCTTTCCGGTAGGGTTAATACGTTCACCCACAATCAAGAATTTTCCGTCCAAATCAATTTTTAATGCCCGACGTTCAGAAGATAATACACGTAAGTTTTTTGCTTTCTTTTCCGGTTTAACATAAGTTTTTGTGTATTGATAAAGTTTCTCAATAAACTCCGGAGTAGAACCACAGCATCCGCCTACAATTTCTGCACCAGCAGCAATCAGTTCTTTGGTATGCATTACAAATTCATCTGCATTCATATTATATTCTGTTGTTCCATCCGGCTGTAATTCCGGCATTCCGGCATTTGGTTTTGCAATCAATGGAACATCTGTATACTGTGCCATCTCCTGAATAATCGGAATCATTTTATCTGGTCCTGCAGAACAGTTTACACCAATGGCAGCGGCACCAAGACTGCTTAATACCACGGCTGCAGCGGAAGGCTCTGTACCAAACAGTGTTTTTCCATCCTCGTTAAAAGTCAAGGTAACCATAACCGGCAAATCACAAGTTTCCTTTGCCGCCAACAGTGCTGCTCTACATTCCTGAAGGCTTAACATAGTTTCTACTACCAATAAATCCACGCCGGCTTCTACCAGATAACCTATCTGCTCCTTATAAACATCCACCAATTCTTCAAAATCCAGTGTTCCCATAGGAGCCAACTGCTCTCCTGTCATGGTAATATCACCAGCAACATAAGCTTTTCCATTGACAGCTTCCTTAGAAATTCGCACCAGTTCCTTGTTCATCTGGGCAATGTTATCTTGAAGCCCATACTCAGCCAACTTAATTCTGTTGGCTGTAAATGTAGGTGCATACACAATATCGCTTCCTGCCTGAACAAATTCCTGCTGCAACCCTTGCAACACTTCCGGGTGTTCCAAAATCCACTGTTCCGGACAAACACCTGCCGGCATACCACGTTTTAACAAATTAGAGCCTGTGGCACCATCTAATAACACTATTTTTTTCTGAACTAATTGATTAAATTCTTTCTTCGTCATGACTTTTCCTCGATTTATTTTTCATTATTTCTTTAAAATCTGTTCCACCAAATGAACTCTGTTAAATGGAAGCATAAAGTAAAATCCGTCTGCTACCGCTTCTAATTCCTGCATAACTTCTTTTGCGATTTCAACACCTACTGCTTCTCCTTCTTCTCTGGTCATTTCCGGTGTAAATCGTGCCAATATTTCATCTGGCACATGAATTCCAAGAATCTCATTTTTGATAAAAGAAGCATTTCGGTAGCTAATCAATGGCATAATACCGCAAAGTATTTTAGTGTTGGTTTTTTCTTTTATCACACGAATACGTTCCATATCTTCCTTACTGAAAATCGGCTGTGTCAGGAAATATTTTGCTCCTGCTTCTATTTTCTTTTCCATTCGCTTGATTTCCATATCAAGATTTGGTCGGTTATAATTTAACGCTCCGCCAAAGCAGATAGGTTCTTCCTGAAAATGCTCTGCATTCATCTCATTCACATACTGCATTAATTTAATAGAGTTAAAATCAAACACACCTGAAATATCCTGTCTGCTTTCTGCCGGAACCGGATCACCTGTCACAAACAGGAAATTGCGAATTCCGTTTATGTATGCTCCCATAATTCCTGCGCGCATTGCAATTACGTTTTTATCACGACAGGCAATATGAGGCATTACCGGAATCCCTACCTCATTGGATACTTTAATTCCCATCATAATAGAATCTACTCTTGCCTTACCCATAGGAGAATCTGCAAAGGTAATCATGTCCACCCCTGCCGCTTTTAATAAATGAGCACAGTCCATAATTTTCTGAGCATTGGCATCATAAGGTGGATCTAATTCTACGGTAATCACCTTTTTACCGGATTCCATCAACTGATATAATTTATTATTGGAAACACTGATTTCTTTGTTTTCTGCTGTTTTTTGAATGTCTTCTTCCATTTTTCTGTTGTTAGTATAATCAATTTTCTGACATACTTTTTCGATGTAGGAAGGAGTAGTCCCACAACAACCGCCTAAAATGTTTACACCCAGTTCCGAAATTTTCACCAGATTTTCTGCAAAATATTCACTGTTTCCCGAAAACACTGCCCTATCCTGCAAAAATTCCGGATAACCGGAATTTGGCATTGCGGTAATATATTTATTTGTGGTTATTTTTGTCTTTTTTAATATTTCATATAAATGGGCAGAGCCAATACCACAGTTAAAGCCAACCGCATCGATTGATTCTTCCTGACTGATTTCATTCAAAATGCGCTCGGCTCTTATTCCCATCTTGGTATATCCATATTTATTTAAACTAAACTGTGCCACAATAAAACTGTTGGCACACTTTTTCTTAATGTAGGAAGCAAGCATACTTACATGCTTTGCATCTGCAAAGGTTTCTAAGCAAAAAATCTCTGCTCCGCATGCCAAAAAAGTATCTGCCACTTCTTGATATTCTTTCTCAACTTCTGCCTCATCTTCAAATGGCATTTGAGGAATTGGTCCGATATCTGCGGCAATGTAAACTTCCTCGCCACTTTCCGCAACTGCTTCGATAGCATTTTCATAAGAAGCCTTAACCACTGTCTTCACATAATCCAGATCTTTTTTCAGTGTTGCGGTATTTGCTGCAAAACTGTTGGTTCTTATGAATCTTGCTCCTGACCGGATATACTCTTTATGAATCTGTTTTACCAATTCTTTCTCAGTAAGATTTGCTTCCTCCGGTATTCCTGCCTGTTCTTCTGCAAGCTGCTGATAGTACGTTCCAAACGCACCATCAGCAACCATTTTATTTTTTTCTAAATATTCTCTTATCTCTTTCATTTATCTTGTTTATTTCACTGTAACCCTAATTTTTTTCGATTTTTTTCCACTTGTTACGGTGATAATACAATTCCCCTTTCCTTTACTCTTTATGACACCTTTAGATGTTACGGTTGCCACTTTCTTGTTAGAAGATTTATATTTTATTCCTTCCGTGGAATCAGAAGGCTGAATCTTTGCTTTAATCTTAAATGTAGCATTCTTTTTTAACACTATTTTTGATTTGTTTACGGTAATTTTCTTTGTTTTTACCACATTTTTGGTAACCTTTACCGTACATACTGCTTTGGCACCTTTTACCGTTTCTACGGTAATTTTCGCAGTTCCGGCTTTGACACCTTTTACAACGCCTTTTTTGTTTACCGTTGCAATCTTACGATTGGAAGATGTATAACTTTTTACGGAATCACCGGATTCTAACTTGATTCTGGTTGCCACAGTCTTTGTTGTCTTTACATTGTACTTTGACATTGCAAAGGAAACGGTGTATGGAAGCACTGTCACCTTACAGGACGCTTCCACTTGTCCTACTTTGGCATAAACAACAGTAGTTCCCGGAGCAATTCCTGTTATCTTTCCCTGACTGTCAATGGTCGCAATTCTTTCATTGGCACTGCGATATGTAACCTGCTTGTCCACGGTATCTTCCGGCAAAATCTCTGTCACGGAAACTTGTGCTGTCAAATCCTGATGCACGGAAAGATTATTGGTATTCATTACAATACTCTCTGCCTCTGCATCCTTCCATTTTGCATACAATGTAATATCATCGATGGTATCTTTTCCAATCGATGTTACCGGCTTTGTGTATTCTGCATCCTCATACCAACCTTGAAAACGCTGTGTTTCCAGTGTCGGTTCCGGAAAACTTGTAAGTCCTACTCCATAAGTATACTCACAAACTGCATCCTCCGGCAGCACACCATCTCCCATTTCGTAGATAATCTGGTATACACTTGGTGTGAATTTTGCCTCAATATACATATCACCGGAATTATTGGCATCGATGGATGTAATCTGCTTTGAAAAAGGATTTTTCTTATCTGTGATATACCAACCTTCAAAGGTATAACCTCTACGATATGCATCTTCCAGTCGATTCACACCCACACCTTCATAATATCCGGAAGGATTATGTTCTCCATTGTATCCATAATGTGTGTTGTAATTGATGGTGTAATCGTAATTATACAAGCTCCATTTTGCATAGAGAACAATATCGCCACTGATATCTGCAGAAATTTCTTCCACTTTATTCTGAAGAGCCGCATCCAAATACCAGCCTTCGAAATTATGTTCAAATTTTGTGGCTGGTTTCAAAGAAGCTATGCCCTCCCCTGCTGTGTAAGTGGAAGGATTTTCCTCATTGTTAATGCCGCCGTTCAGTTCATACTGTATGGTATATGTATTCTCATTATTTTCTGTTTCAGATGTATCTTCTGTTACATAAGTGTTGGCAGCCTGTGTGTTTAAATCAGTCCCAAACGCTATCATATTCACCGCAAAAACAGCCCCCGCTATTTTGCAAACTACCTTTCCCATTTTTTTCATATGCTACCCCTCCATATCTGGCTATATAGTTTTATATTACCATTTTTACGTGAAAAGGTAAAGAAAAAGATAACTATAGTTTCCCCTATCGTTATCTTCTAATTCATGTACCATTATTTCTTTGAATAAACATTATATATCATGGATGGTATGCATATGATATACGGGAATATATACCGAATCAATGCACATGGTGCCAATATCGATGTTGCTCCCAAAACCGCTATTAAAGTCATGGATGAAAGAATTCTCCAATTCTTTAGTTCAAACAATCGAAAGAACATGAGTACAATCATCCAAAAATACACAGATAAAGAACAAACCAAAAATAACGGAAAAATCTTTTGGTATTCATTGGCGGAAAATAGATTTTCATATACAATTTCCAGTAATTTGAATTTTGTTTCATGAACAACATCAAATCCATATTTTGTATCTGTAAGTAAATATCCTTGCCGCCCTTCCAATCCATATCCATATACATTTGTTGCATTCGTAGTGTCAAAAATATATAAATAACCTAAATTCGTATGCATAAAAGCCTGTATATATTGAAAAGGATATTTTTTTAATAATCGGAAATATACATCCAAAAAACAGTCCATATTCTCCGATGCCGTACCTGTAAATTTCACATCATCGGCATTATTCGGCCTATAGGAAGATACTCTAGGAAGAATCAATTCTATATCAGCCCTATCTTCCTCCGATAATTCATCATAATCAACAGTATACACATAAGCCAACTGCTGATATGGAATGCTTAACACATCATTTTTTGATGCATCCGATGCGGAAAGTCCTGTTTTGACACCATTTAACAGTAACACGGAAGATACAAACCCTAAAACAGTAAGTATAATGATTTTTTTACTTTTTCTGCCAAGTGTCAACGCTACAATAACGCACATAGCTCCCACAGCATAGATTCCATTTGCTCTAAACAAAATTGTTCCCATAATTGAAACAACATAAACAATGTTAATCTCAAGGCTTTTTTCCGTTTTTTCAGCGTCCAGTTCCCAATAACACATACAAGTAAACAGCATACCGAAAAATCCGGCAAAAAATATATCCTTTGTCATGGAAATTGCCAGCACTGAAAAAAAAGGCAATAACGCTGTAAGTGCTATTAAAACTATTCTAAGCTTTTTATTTATGCCGCATCTTTTAAAAAACAGATGTATATAGCTAAGCATAAAAGAAAAAATAATGATTTGCACCACTGTAGCATAAGCTATCCCTGTTGTATAATTTTGAAAAAACTCTCCACCGACCGTATAATAGAAAAAGTTCAAATATAATGTATGTAATAATGGAAAAGTTACATTATATCCATAGGTAGCCTGTGGTATTTGTGTCATAACATCATAAGCAAATAATCCCGGGTAATATGCCAACCATACAGGAATCCACGAAATAAGAATCACAAGTCCGGTTATCAGAAAATATTTTCCATCACCCTTAGAAAAGCAAACTTCTTTACAATTCTTATTTTCCATAATTTTAAGAAAAAACGTTTTACTTCGAATACTTAACTCAGCCACAACAAATGTCAAAAGAAAGCTGTTCATCAATATATACATAAGATGCCTAAAGTCTATATACAAAGTATCCTGCATTTCCTTTGCAATTAAATTTGCCACACTAAAAAGAGCCCCAAATACGATTGCATATTTGGTTTCTCTTTTGTCCTTAAATAACCTGAAATGTTTCATATTATTCTCCCCTGTCTAGTTATTCCCCTGAGTGCACAATAGCCTGCCATGCAATTTCAGTATTGTAACGCTGTTCAAAATACTTGTATTCCAACACCGTTTCATTGTATTTTTCACCTATAGAAGTTTCGTTTGAAAATATGATTGTAGGAAGCGAAGCATCTTCCACCTGTACCATTTCACTGCATGCCCCCACATATGTATGAGCACCCGGGTATAAAAATCTGGTATAACATTCCACATTTGTTTCCAACTGATTATCGGTATAAAAAACTAAATTAAATTCATCTTCTACATCTATTTCTTCTTCCTCTAAAATATCAGCAGTTGTATAAAGCATATACTTCATAGGTTGTATATAACTAAAATAGGTAAATGACTGATGTGGCTGATTAAAGTTGTATATACCACACATTCCACAAACCATTGCTAAAAAAACAAACCATTTTGGTTTTTGGATTTTTTTAAGATATGGCATCACAGTTAGTGTAATTCCAACAATTAACACAGGAACAATAATCAATGTTCTTTGCAAAATCCAACATTTCTGATATGTAGTATATCCCGTCATATAATTCGCCAGAACCACTACCACCAATACCCATATTGCGATGACAAAATCTCTTATTTTCAGCTGATACATGAGAGCCAGAAGCAAATATGCCAATACTACAATACCAATGCCCCCAAAAAACACTGCATCTTTATCAAAGAAAAAGTCACGAATACATTCAAAAATAAACTTCCCTATTGCAATTTCTTCTCTGGTCTGTTCCATCTTTTCAGGTTTTGTATGTGTTAATATTGTAATCGTCACAATTACAATCCCAATGACAGCACAACACACTGACTTTATAATTTCCATTGAATTTGACAACTTATTATTTTCTTCTCTTCTATTTTTATATACATCCCATGCATATAAAACCAAAAAAGCAATAAGCAATCCCAAACTCGCCCAAACCGGAGTATAAGAGCCGGCCGCAAAAGTTCCAACCCACACAATAAGATTCAGACAAAGAGCCGTAGGTCTGTTTACAAATTTAAGAAAAAGCCCCAATGCAAGCATTGTTATGGAAATTGGTGTAATGGCTTGTTCGAAATTCATAAAATATTCCGCTACAAATCGAAAAGCCAAAAGTGAATAAACAGCCAACAATGCAATTTTATTGGACACTTCATACTTCTGACACCATTCTCTCAAACCTAAATACATCATAATAAGCCCTGCAAAAAAAGGAAACGCAAAGCCCATATGTAATGTATAAATACTTCTTCTTAAAACAAGCGATGGCAATGCAGCAATTAAATACTGTCTATTTGGATATCCCAAAAAAGCGGAGCCGGTAAAATTCCATCCCCACTGTTCAAAAGAAGAAATCCCCGCAGCCATCTGCTGAGTCGCATCCGGATTAATATCTGAATAATTAATATTTCCCACAAAAAAATTAAAAAATGCAAGCAATAACAAAATTCCAATGACAGATATATAATCTTTCTTTTTGAAATCACAAATTATATTTTTGCAAAACCAATAAAAAATGATAGCGAAACAAATCACGCCGCTTGCCATCCATACTACTGATTCTATAGTAGCAAAAATCTTTCCTACTGAATATGCTAATACTTCCAGCAATGAAATAACCAAAACATAGAAAAATACACTTTTGACGTTCATGGAATCAGCAAACTTCTTTACAATACCATACATATCATTTAAACCTTTTTTTTGATGTTCCATGTGCGCTACTCCTTTACTATTGACTTTTCCAATTTTGCATAAATTGGCTTTTCGATTTTGAAATATGAAATAACTGCAATCAAAATCTGAATTCCAACCATAATCCAGTACATATAGTTCACTGCAAAAGGGATCTGCAATTCAAAGCGTTTATCTAACACTACAGCCCATAAGAAAATCGGAAAATTCCAAATATATAAACTGTATGATATCTTTCCCAAGCCTGCCATTACTTTATTGCCAACCATATTATCTAATTTTTCATTTACAGAAAACAGCATCAGTAATGGAGCATAGAAAAATACCATTGTTGGAAGCACTTTATCTAATGCATTATCAGTATAAATTGCTCCATTATAAAAAGTATAATAAATAACATACCATAAAATGAATATTGCACTAATTATATATATCTTTTTCTTTGACAATTTACTTGTCACACATGCCAGTAAAACACCGGCAAAAAATCCCAGATACCCTCTGCACATGTCACCATTTAGAAGAAATACATCCAAAGATTTATCTCCTAAAAAAATCCCAAGAATAACCGGCACGAACATGATGGTATATTTCATGTTCACTTTTTCTCCAATACGAATCAGGAAAAAATACAAAATACAACAGAAAAAGTAAACACTCACATACCACAAAGTCCCATTTAATGTATGAAAATTATTGCCCCAAGACTGGATACACAATAAGTTTTCTATAATAAATCTTCCATTTACTTCCGTTCCATACCAACTTTCACCTGTAAGATTTTTATAACTCATCAGTCCCAAAATCATTACAACTGTTGACAATATTACCATCGGGAATAATCGTATTACCCTCTTTTTTAGATATGTGTTAAAATCTATTTTTTTGTCTGCTATTTTTTCATACTGATAAAACATCTGAAAACCACTTATCATTAATAACAATTCCATAAATGTATATGATTTAAATGAAAAATGTGTAATTCCATTGGTGAGGTTAGTAAACCATCCTTCTGAGCCCTGACACCAATATTCTCCCGGCGTAAACTGCCAATAATGTCCAATGGTCACTGCAATTAAAATAGCAAGCCCCTTTAGTGTATCAAAAGATTTAATATATTTTCTTTCGTTCATTCCCATCCATCCTCATAACCTATTTTTATTATTCCACTATCATCTGAGTATCATATATCGTAAGCATGGAATCGCCTTCCCCTTCCGTATATCCAACACCAAATGTAGCTGATATCACGTCTTCACGAACATCATAATTTTCACTGACACGACATTCGCCATCTACCACAATATAGCGAATGTTATTTTCATTTACAAGAGCAATCAATTCTTCTGATGATTGTGCGGAATACATTGCCACAACCTGTTCATCTCTCGCAACCGTATCATAACCGGCTGACCATGCAAAATATGGCCATCCGTTGTAAAGCATCGCTCCACCTAACGTTATATTATTTACTGTATAAGATGGTGTTAAAAATATATCTCTTGAATCAGCATTCTCAGCTACCCATTCCGTCGCCGGTGCCTTCATATCATATACAACGGAATGTCCTTCCCCGTTTCGTACATAAATGCTGTAGGCATCATAAATACCCGTAGCTGTCAAAAACAGTACCAGAATAGCACTTCCAATATATCTCACAAAATCTTTCTTTTTTACTATATCCGTTATAAAACCTGCCACAATAATATCCAGCAGCATACAGGACATCATAATGTACTTATGATTAACTGTTGGATCTATTGTCAGAGAAACTGTAAACGCAAATATAAATGGAGTTGCAAAAACAAAAGTTAAATATCTTTTCGCACCTTTATAATACATGAATGCCGCCACAACAACCACCGCTAGAATTCCAATTAAGCGCAAAATATAAGAGGCTACTCCCCAAATTGTCTTTGACTCTGCAATAAATCCAAAATAATACTGAGCTGCAATAGAAGATTCCGCCATAAACACTTTAGATTGTATTAAAGACATACAACCTGCTATTCCAGCTATAATAACAAAGTCAAGTCGCTTTCTACTGAGAGCTGCCACAAAAAAGAGCATTACCAACAAAGCAATCAATGCAGCACCATTCCAAAATGCAGATGCTCCACTTAAAACCCCAAGAAAAACAGCCATCTTGTAATCGTCACACTTCCAGCCATCTGCCGTAAAAAATGTTTCCACAAAATATTCTTTCCAGCCATTTTCACTCTGTTTCGCCATATTATGCCATTTTTCAAATGTTTCATACAATTTAGGCAACACTAAAATTAACACCAATAGCATAATTGCAAGGCATAAAGCTAAATGTCTTTGGTTTGCATAAACATTTAAATTCCATAAGCCCCAGTTTTCATTTGTTGTATATCCTAAAAACTCTGTATTATCTTTTAATCGCTGCCACCAGCTTTCACCTTCTGCCGTTTCTTCTAAAAACGTAAATAATGTTTCTGAACTACGGAACGTAAACAACAAAGCTGCCAAGTAACCTGCAAATTTTTTTCCTGTAATTTTTACAGTAAGAACATACAAAAGCATGTACACAAACATCATGCTCATAATACTTGGAATGTTAAATGCATAATCAATCCGCATACCAAGAAATTCCAGATTTCCTACAAGGAACTGGAACATAAAATGATATTTTACATCAATCCCCGCATAAAACGGATACCATGTAGGAAAGTTATTTCCATAGGAAAAGGATCTTATCATACTAAGATGTGGGGAGAAATCGCTATACACTGTATATCCGATATACATACTTCCATCTTTGATATAAAATGTATAGAACATCAGTGCTGTAGTCAACACAAGACACAGAATCAGAAAAATTCCTTCCGCCCACAAACATTTCTTTGACTCACACAAACAAACAGGTTTCTTCATTTCATTTTTCTTTTTCTTCCAGAAGAACAAACCTATTCCTAACAAAGTGTAGAACACCAATGCAATGGCATTTGCTGCTACCAATGGTGTTCTGGAATTTTGAAAAATATTTCCCAAAATATATACGGTCCATGTCACCAATAAGATACCCGTAATAGAAATTGCCGGTATCCATACCAACGCCGGAGAAACATAAATTGTTTTCTTGCTATAGCTTTTTCCGGTAGCATTAAAAATCCCCGGTACTACACAACTGCACACCATGTACCCGATAAACAGACACACAGCCAAATAAATAATTGCTAACATACTCTCTTCCCTTCCTCGTACATGACGATAGGCAGTCTTACGGCCGCCTATAAGTGATTTGCATTAAATATTTTTCTTAATTTATTGCAAGATACATGATCGATTCTATTTAAGCTGCCATACCAGAAAATAATGTTTTCTCTATTTACAGCTCCTTCAATACTTTCACCATTTTTTAATACAAATTCTATGGTATAAAGTTCATCCCGATCCACATATTCCTCATATACTTTATCATAGTTTGCATGAATAAAGCAATTCAATATTGCAGAAATTTCCACATCTGCAGATATTGTTGCTATCCTTCCTGAATGTTCTATCAAAATCATAGAAATTTCATCGTATACATTATCAATAAAACGCTGAATCGAACTTGTGACTTTCTGCTTTGTTTCCTTACGTACGCTAGGATTTCTGTATGCTTCTTCATCACTAACCACAGCTCTCTTGCGATAACTTGGAAGCACAAAGAAAATATACAAAACAATTCCACAAAACAATAAAGTCACACCGCATTCCACGCCGTACTTTATACCCTCTTCTTTTGCGAACTGAATATAATAGCCATCTGATACGATGCCTGCCACTTTTTCTTTCCCTTTTACATTAAGCTGCTGCTCCATGTATTCATAGTTCATGGCATCTTCCGGAAGTTTTTTAACCATACCGAACAATTCTATTTCTTCCGTATCAGAATCTCTTTCTGCCACGCCTACTTCTTCTTGTACGTAATCTGTAGTAGGAAGTTCATCAAGCTTCACGCTATTGTATATATCTGCATAAATGGTTACATATTGTTGTTCCTCTTCCTCTGTCTTTCCAATCGGAATCACATAACAATCATACAAATCATAACTTCCATAACAACACAGTGTTGACTGTATTTTACCCTTAACATACATATTCTCCTGAAGCTGGTCTATCGTCACATCATCTATGGCTTTTAAATTTTTATATCGTTGTATCTTTTGATTACCCAAGAGCAACATAATGGTGCCTGCAACTACAAATGCAATCACTATAAGCTGTATTGCACTGACTACTTCTCCCTTCGCCAGGCCAAAACGTTGCTTTGTTCTTCTTCTACTCATTCAAACACTACTTCCATTCTTTAGCTATATTTTATGCTTTATCTACTGGTTACATTTTGGAAATTTCATATTTTTCAATATTGTAGCAATGCTAGAATTAATTTTAACCCCTTATCCATTCTGCATACCCCTTTCCTTGAGATACATCATCCCATACAAATGTTACAAAAATATTAACATTTTTACAACAAAAAGACAAGTCGTAAAATTTACCGAAAAATGTCGATAAAAATAGTGTATTTTTAATCTTTTATATATTTTTACACAAAAAAAGGCAACTGATTTCCTCAGCCACCTTTCTTATAACCCTAACTTGTATATACAAATTAATTTTTAAGAAGCTTAATTTTTCCAATTAATGGTGCTTCATTTTCTTCCTGTTTGATTGCTGCGATTAATCCCATAACCCAGCATACAATTACGAAAAGTCCGCCTACTAAGCCAATAATTCCACCTACAATTGGAAGTTTTGCCAAAATCCCCAAAGCAATGTTTGCAATAAAAATTACAAGTGCCTGGTTAATATGGAAGTTAGCACCCTTTTTATCCCCAGCAGCCAACGCAATAATGGTTCCAATTATTGTGATGTAAGCCACAATACTTGTTGCTTTTGTATCCATCTTTTTTTCTCCTCCTCTGTATTTTTATGAATTTATTATATCGAATTTGCTTCTTTCCTGCAACATAATTATTAAATTTCTATAAATTTTGTGTGTTTTTCATGCAATATATCGGAGTTTTCGTTGATTTTCCACAAGAGTTTCTAAAAAAAGCTGGTTTGAAGAACCCAAACCAGCTAATTATATTGTTTTATTAATCGGTATCCTGATTTTCTGCAACTTTTTCTGCTCTTGCTTTTACTTCTGCTTCCTGAATTTCAGCAGGTGCCTGTTCATATCTGACAAATTCATAGCTGTACTCACCATAACCACCTGTCATAGAGCGAAGTACAGTACAATAACCGTGCAGGCTCATCATTGGAATTTCTGCTTCCACAATTTCTTTACCACCATTAATTGGTGTCATTCCCATGACACGACCTCTTCTCTTATTCAAATCGCCCATAACATCCCCGGTAAATTCATCTGGAACTGTTACCTTCAAAGAAGCGATTGGTTCTAAGAGAACCGGTCCTGCCTCCATAAATCCTTTTTTAAACGCCTGCATAGACGCTTTCTTAAATGCCATTTCTGAGGAATCCACAGAATGGTAGGAGCCATCATAAAGTATTCCTTTTACTCCTACTACCGGATACGCAGCCAGCGGACCTCTCTGTACGCTTTCCTGTAAACCTTTTTCTACTGCCGGGAAGAAGTTCTTCGGAACAGCACCACCTACAACAACCTGTTCAAATACATAAGGTGTTTCCATATCGCCTGACGGTTCAAAACGCATTTTTACATGACCATACTGCCCATGACCGCCGGACTGTTTTTTGTATTTTGCTTCCACATCAGATTTTTTCTTAATTGTTTCACGGAAAGCAATCTTTGGTTTTGACAGTTCAATCTCTACCTTATATTCATTTAACAGTCTGCTACATACAATTTCCAAATGCTGGTCGCCCATTCCATATAGAAGCATCTGACCGTTTTCCATATCATTTACGGATTTTAATGTCAAATCTTCGTGCATCATCTTCTGTAATGCCTGAGCTGCTTTATCAATTTCAGCTTTATTTTTTACTTTATACCGCATATAGGTATATGGTGTAGATATTTCTGTTTTTCCGTACTGGATTGTGGTTGCCTTAGTAGACAAAGTATTACCGGTACGTGCTGCAGTAAGTTTTGCAATGGCACCAATATCACCAGCATGAAGTTCCGGAACTTCAATCGGTTTATTTCCCTGAAGCACGTATATTTTACCCAGTTTTTCTTCGATATCCTTATCTTTATTGTAAATCATATCTTCTGCTTTCAAAACACCGGAATACACTTTTATCAAGGAATATTTTCCAATAAAAGGATCCACTAAAGTTTTAAATACATAGGCAGATTTCGCTTTTGAGAAATCGTAATTTGCTTCGAAAATTTCATTTGTTTTTAAATTCACACCGGCAATTTCCTGATTTTCAGGACTTGGCATATATTTTACAATATCATCTAACAGCGTATAAATTCCCTGACACAATACATTGGAACCCATAGAAATTGGTACAATACTGCCATCGTTTACATTGCTACGAAGTGCGGAACGAATTTCTGCTTCTGAAAAAGTATCCCCATTAAAATAACGTTCCATCATTTCTTCACTTGTTTCTGCAACAGTTTCCATCAAAGTATCACGACAAATTTCCAAATTGGCTTTGTTGTATTCCGGAACTTCACATTCCTCAACATCTTTTCCCACCCAACGATTACCGGTCTGGCTGATTACATTAACGTAACCTACAAATTTTTCATTTTCTCTGATTGGCAAATGGAATGGCGCAATTTTCTTACCATATAAAGCAGTAAGGTCTTCTACCACCTGACGGTAAGATGCATTATCAATATCCATATGAGTTACAAAGAACATACGTGGCAATTTGTATTTTTCACACAATTCCCAAGCTTTCTTTGTTCCCACTTCGATTCCTGCTTTTCCATTTACTACAATAATTGCTGCATCTGCTGCAGATACGGCTTCTTCTACTTCCCCCACAAAATCAAAATATCCCGGAGCATCAAGAATATTAATCTTCACTCCATCCCACTCAATCGGCACTAATGAAGTGCTGATGGAAAATTGTCTTTTCTGTTCTTCTTTTCCAAAATCGCTGATGGTATTTTTATCAGCAACCTTTCCCATTCTGGAAGTAATTCCTCCAAGATATGCCATAGCCTCTACCAAACTGGTTTTGCCACAGCCCCCATGACCTAAAAGTACAATGTTACGAATTTTGTCCGTTGTGTATACATTCATATTATACCCCTCCCATATAGTTAGTTCGCAATTCCCCGCGACTGATATGTGTATTTTACTATATTTTTGAACAGTTTTCAATATTTTTTGGTCATTTTTCACATGTTTTCACAAAAATATTTCTAAAATCAAAAAAGAGTCTGACAAGCTTTTACAACTTGCCAAACCCTTATATCATCAATTCATGTTTTAGATTAGTATAACAACGCAAAGAATTACAATTAACGCTCCTAACAGTCTGGACTGTTTTAATTTAGCTTCATTTTCTCTCCACTCTTTTTTTACTACTTTCTGTGGAGCTATCGCCATAGCGAGTCCCATAATTGCACATACGATAATACAAACCACTTTAATTATTGTATACAACATTGCTTTTTCTCCTTCCGTATGTTTTTTTCAACTTATATAGAGTAACATACCATATCGAATAAAGCAAGTTGTACTCACATGTTACCTTCGTTTATAGCAATGCAATTCTAACAATTCCAAGAACCAGCAAATGCGCCGGATAGAAAAGATAGAAAAACCATTTGTTGAATTTTTTGCCACCATTCATTCGCTTTCCATTATACAATCCAATGATGCATACTCCGGAAAGGATTATACCACAGGATGCTATCAAAAGTTCTGCACAAGCCGTAATATAATCGCCATTGAACAGATAACCGCTGATATTTGTTGAACCAAAAAGCAATATGTCAAATAGGTAGGCAATTATAAGTCTTTTTTTATCGCCCTTTGCCCAGTAGAAAGCCAGTGTAAATAATGGCGCAAAAATAGACCAGTCACAGAAAGCACAAATGATAATGCCTGCCACAACAATCAATACTTTTAACCATACTTTCTTTACACTGTCCAATGCCCAAATCATCAAGAAGCAGAAGCCCAAAGTAAAACAAATATTAAGTGGAAGAACTTCTATCCACTCCTGTTCGGAAAACGCCAATACATATGGCACCTGGGAAATCACCCCAAAAAGAAACAGCCTTTTGGCATATTCTTTTTTTGATTTGGTATATTGATACCCTTCCACCAAAAAGAAACTCATTGTTACAAATGTAAAATGGCTCAATGCATCAAGCAAATTGTATTGAAAGGTTCCTCTTTCCATAAAAATTTGAATCACATGATCCATAAGCATAAATATAATTGCCAGATATTTGATTGTGTCACGATTAAGTACTTTCCTATTCATAATAGTAATCTCCTTGTCATTTGATAAAATCATCATACCATCCAAGGATTTTTGTTACTATCGATTTTCCTTACATTCTTATTGTCTATCTTACAATTTTGTCATGTTTCTGAAACGCTGCACATCTTTGTATTATGTAAACTCTGGAATAAATCGCAACATTCTTTCTATTCTTAACTGCAAGCAATCCCTGACTTGCCAGAAATGTACTCAATCCAATTATTTCTCTTCAAAACAGAAAATTTATACTTCTTTTCTTTTCCTTTTTCATTAAGTGCTGTAATTTTAATTTCTGTCGGGATGAACAGTCCAACAAAGCATTTCTTCATCGCTCTCATGTTACTGTATGGGATTGCAATTCTCTCTGCTCCCCATCCACTGACAAAAATCATTTTATCTGCTGTAAAGAAGAAATTCCCTCTTGTCTGACTGTTCAAAAACCAGTAATCTCCCTGAGTATGTTCTTCAAAACTTTCATTTGCTCCAAGCAATTCTAACTCACGAAGAGTTGCTTCCCATTCTTTTTTCTTATCCTCTGTTAATGTCATTATTATTCTCCTCATACTTATAAAATATAAGGAGCACCGCAAAATCGATGCTCCTTCTGTATTTGTGTGCAACGCATATACAACCGTTACATTTTTATACATTTTGACAAATTTTAAAATGCTTTTTTTGCGAATTCTTAGAATTTTCCAGCCTTAGCTGCTTCTTCGATAGAAACTGCAACTGCAACAGTTGCACCTACCATTGGGTTGTTACCCATACCAATAAGCCCCATCATTTCAACGTGAGCCGGTACAGATGAAGAA
>CAYVCL010000058.1:0-18478 GCA_964450185.1 uncultured Lachnospiraceae bacterium
CTTATGTTCCTGCAACATCAGACAATGTACTTTTAAACAATGCAACCTCTATCTTCACTATTCAATTGTTTTCATAAAGCTTTACTACATTGAATATAGCATTATTACTTCTTCTTGTCAACCTGCTTATTTCAATGTTTCTACTTTTGAAACACTGTCCGCAATCTCCATAAGTTCATCATTGATAAAACGTCCCGTAAAAATAAGTTCCATATCTTCACTTTTATGTTCCACTATTTCACGGATATCTTCCATAGTAATAATTTTATTATCCACAAGCCCTAATAATTCATCCAGAATCAATACTTCGCATCCTCCGGTCTGAACTACCTTTCTTGCAAAATTAATCCCATTTCTTATATTCATGACTTCTTCTGATTGCTGTGTCTGTGACAGTTGGTCATAAAACTCATCTGATTTTTCAAAACGAAACAACTTTATTTCCGGCTCTAACCGCTTTACAAAGTTAAGTTCATCTTCGTTCTTTCCCTTCAAAAACTGAATGATGGTGACTGTCTTTCCCTGACTGGCAGCACGAATCGCCTGCCCCATGGCTGCTGTGGTCTTGCCACGCCCATCACCACAATATATCTGTATCAGTCCTGTTTTCATAACACACCTCTTTTAGTATTATTTATGTCAAAAATAACTTATTTTCTTTCAAAATATTACCATAATTGAGGCTGTTAATCAATCCTTTATTCCAGATATTCTAATTTGCTCACAGAAACTTCATAGGCAACACGCTTCTCCATTTCATCCTCACTAATCTTCTTTACATACTCTCTACTCTGGATTCTACCCCAGATTTGAATGTGTCCGCCCACTGTGAAATCCGCTGCAAATCTTGCATTTCTTCCCCAGCAGATGCATGGAATATAATCGGATTTTCCATATGGTCTGTTTACTGCCACCAGTAAATCCGCTATCTCCCTGCCGAGAGGCGTTTTTCTGTAAACAGGAGGTTTACATATGTACCCATCCAGAAAAATCTGATTTGTTTTCGTTCCTTCTCCTGCTTCTTCTACAAATTCAATTTCTCTTACAAAGACGGAAAGCACTAAGCGGTTTTTCTTTTCTTCATGTCTGTTGTAGGAACGAAACTGTCCGATAACGCAGACATTCTGTCCTTCATAACTTTCCTTCACATTAATCAGGCGGTCCGAAATCATAAGTGGGATAATATCGGAAGAATCACTTAAACGCTTTACTTTCAAATCCACCATATAAAAACCTTCACCAAAAATTTCGTGGCTGAATGTAAAATCGCTTGCGATTTCTCCCATCATAGTTACCTGATTGTTTTCAATTACCTTATCTGTCATAATTTTTTTCTCCCTTCTTCTAACAGTAATCTTTGCATAAATATATCTATTCCATTATTTACGATTTTATACCAAATATCAAAGAAAATCGTCCGACTTTTCTCGACACCCCTAAGGGGTTTGTCAAAAAAACACCCCGTTTTGATTTGAAATTATATCACATATTTCTGAATAATTTTGATTAAAATTCCTAAAATATTCTTAATTTATTTTTCGTTTTCAAGTAAAATGGCGAATTTGTACAATTTAACTTGTAATATGCCCAAAATATGATAAACTGGTTAGTGGCTGTTTTTTCTAGGCAAAATTTCGACATAAGAGCTATTTATATAGAAGAAACACCTTGTGCTATACATTTGTATTCAAAGAAAGAAGGACTTAAAACTATGAAAATGAAACGTGATGACATTCGTAATATTGCCATTATCGCCCATGTAGACCACGGTAAAACTACCTTGGTAGATGAACTTTTAAAACAAAGTGGTGTTTTCCGTTCCAATCAGGACGTTGCAGAACGTGTAATGGACTCCAATGATATTGAACGTGAAAGAGGTATCACAATCCTTTCTAAAAACACTGCTGTATTCTATAAAGATACTAAAATAAATATTATTGATACTCCTGGACATGCTGACTTCGGTGGCGAAGTAGAACGTGTTCTTAAGATGGTAAACGGTGTTGTATTGGTAGTAGATGCCTTTGAAGGTGCTATGCCTCAGACAAAATTCGTATTAAAGAAAGCTTTGGAAATGGAACTTCCGGTTATCGTTTGTATCAACAAAATTGACCGTCCGGAAGCTCGTCCTGACGAAGTAATCGATGAAATCCTTGAATTATTTATGGACTTGGATGCTTCTGACGAACAGTTAGATTGTCCTTTCATCTATGCATCTGCAAAAAATGGTTATGCCATGAGAGAATTAGATGACGAACCAAAAGATATGCAGCCTTTATTCGAAACTATTATCGACTACATTCCAGCTCCGGAAGGTGACCCGGATGCCAGCACTCAGGTATTAATCAGTACCATTGACTACAACGAATACGTTGGTCGTATTGGTGTAGGTAAAATAGATAACGGTTCTTTAAAAGTAAACCAGGATGCTGTTTTGGTAAATGCTCATGACGAAAGCCTGTGCAAAAAAGTAAAAATCAGCAAACTTTATGAATTTGATGGTTTGAAAAAGGTGGAAGTAAACGAAGCCCGTATTGGTGCTATCGTTGCGATTTCCGGTATTGCTGACATTCACATCGGTGATACAATCTGTGCTACAGATAATCCGGTTGCCATTCCTTTCCAGAAGATTTCCGAGCCTACCATTGCTATGACTTTCATCGTAAATGACAGCCCATTGGCAGGTAAGGAAGGTAAATTCGTTACTTCCAGACATCTTCGTGACCGTCTTTTCCGTGAATTGAATACAGATGTCAGCTTACGTGTAGAAGAAACAGATTCTGCCGAAAGCTTCAAGGTATCCGGTCGTGGAGAACTTCACTTATCTGTTTTAATTGAAAACATGCGTCGTGAAGGTTTTGAATTTGCAGTAAGTAAAGCGGAAGTTCTTTATAAAAATGATGAAAACGGTAAATTATTAGAGCCAATGGAACTTGCTTATATCGATGTTCCAGATGAATTCTCCGGTGCTGTTATCGAAAAATTAAGCCAGCGTAAGGGAGAACTTCGCAACATGGGTGCTTCCAATGGCGGTTATACAAGATTAGAATTCTCTATTCCATCCCGTGGATTGATTGGTTATCGTGGAGAATTTATGACAGATACTAAGGGTAACGGTATCATCAATACTATTTTTGATGGCTACGGCCCATATAAGGGTGATATCCAGTACAGAAAGCAGGGCTCTTTGATTGCTTTCGAAGCTGGGGAAGCTATCACTTACGGATTATACAACGCTCAGGAACGTGGTACTTTATTTATCGGACCTGGTGAAAAAGTATATGCAGGTATGGTTATTGGACAGAACGGTAAAGCAGAAGACATTGAATTAAATGTGTGCAAAAAGAAACAGCTTACAAACACACGTTCTTCCAGTGCAGACGAAGCCTTACGTCTGACACCACCTAGAGTTTTGAGTCTGGAACAGGCATTAGACTTCATCGATACTGATGAACTTTTAGAGGTTACTCCGGAAAATCTTCGTATTCGTAAGAAGATTCTGGATCCTACTATGAGAAAGAGAGCTGCTAGAAATTAATTCTATTGAATGACATAGAAAAGGAACTGACGTTTTTCACCTATTCGGTGATTCGTCAGTTCCTTTTTCTTCTTCAAGCAAAATAACGTATCAAATTTTGTACTAATATCAATTTTCTAAAGTTCCATAGATTTTATCTTTTCATAAATCCCAAGCGCCAGCTTTTGATGATTTTCTGCGTCCATATGAAGACAGTCTATCAAAGAAGCTTCCGCATATTGAGCGGCATCCATAAATTCCACAGAATAAGCATTGCACGCACTTTCGATTGCTTCTGCCAAATGTTTTGACTGAATCAGGCTGTTTTCGTCAAACTCTCCGTACACTCCCTCTTTCTCTACGATTTCCTCTCTGAGCAAAACAGGCGAAATCACCAAGAGTTTTGGCACATAAAACTTTTCCCAGTTATATGGATTGTTGATGATTTTAATATATTCACAGACAGCACCGGCTATATAATTTGCTCCACACTGAAAATTCCGTTTCAAATCGTTAGAGCCCAGCATAACAATTACCATATCTACCGGCTTGTGCGTTGCCAAAATCATTTTTAGGCTGTCTATGCCACATCGTTCCCTTTTTCCATGTTCCATAGACACTAAGGTTCTTCCACAAAGTCCTTCTTCTATTATTTCTTCTTCCGGCATCATTTCTGCCAGTATTTTGGTCCATCTTCTTTCATGGCGCATACGGTTTTCGGGATTGTAGCCCCAAGTGTTGCTGTCACCGATACATAAAATACGCATTTTTCGCCTCCTGTAAATCACGCTTGTTAGTCTTACAACTCTTTATACGTTCCAGCCGCTTCCACAGCCTTTTTCCACTGTCCATACAGCCGTTCTCTTTCTTCCTGTTCCATTTTAGGACGGAATACCATTTCTAATACGTCCAAACTTGCCAGTTCTTTTTCATCTTTCCAAAAACCTACGGCAAGACCGGCGAGGAAGGCGGCTCCAAGGGAGGTTGCCTCCACACTGGCGGCACGTTCTACGTGAACGTTTAAAATGTCGCTCTGAAATTGTAATAGCAAATCATTTTCTGCGGCACCACCGTCTACACGAAGGTATTTTACTTCCATGCCGCTGTCCTGACTCATTGCATCAATTACGTCTTTTGTCTGGTAGGCGATGGCTTCCAAAGCTGCTCTCACCACATTGGCTTTCTTGGTTCCTCTGGTAATTCCTACAATGGTTCCTTTCATGGCATCATCCCAGTATGGAGCTCCCATTCCGGAAAATGCAGGCACCATATAGACACCTCCGTTGTCTTCCACTGTTTCTGCCAAAGTTTCACTTTCTTTTGCTGTTTCTATCAGCTCCATTTCATCTCGAAGCCACTGAATAGCACTTCCCGCTGAAAATACACTACCTTCCAGTGCATACTCTATTTTGCCGGCAATTCCCCAAGCTATGGTATTCAAGAGTCCTTGTTTTGACGGAATTGGTTGTTCTCCGGTATTCATTAACATAAAGCAACCGGTTCCATAAGTATTTTTAACGTTTCCTTTCTTGAAACATTTCTGTCCAAACAATGCTGCCTGCTGGTCACCGGCAATTCCCGCCACCGGGATTTCCAGTCCAAAGAAATGAAATGGCGCTGTATAACCGTAAATTGCCGATGAATTTTTCACCTCAGGAAGCATTTCTCTTGGCACCTGAAATAAATCAAGCAACTCCTGATCCCATTTTAACTCATGGATATTATAAAGCATGGTTCTGGATGCATTGGAGTAATCTGTTACATGGACATGCTCTCCTGTCATTCGGTAAACAAGCCAAGAATCCATCGTACCAAACACTAATTCGCCCTTCTTAGCCCGTTCTCTTGCTCCCTCTACATGGTCCAGAATCCATTTGATTTTGCTGGCAGAAAAGTAAGGATTTAACACTAATCCTGTTTTTTCCCGAATCATCTGTTCGTAGCCTGCTTCTTTTAATTCATGACAAATTTCTGCACTCTGAGCAGACTGCCAAACAATGGCATTATATATAGGTATTCCTGTATACTTATCCCAAACCACCGTGGTTTCTCGCTGATTTGTAATACCGATTGCTGCTATACTTTCCGGTGCAATTTCATTGCTGGTTACTAAGTCCATCACCACATACATCACACTAATCCAGATTTCATTGGCGTCCTGTTCTACCCAGCCCGGCTTTGGATAATATTGCCTGAATTCTTTCTGGGAAAACGCTTTCATTTTTCCACACTTGTCGTACAAAACGGCTCTGGTACTTGTTGTTCCCTGATCTATCGCAAGTATATATTTTTCCATATTATCCTCATCCTCTCTTTTGTTTTTTATTATTTACATTCTTTCATTGTTTCTTCAAATTCATCCAACAATCCTTCAAATACTTTTAAAGCATCTTCCACAGGCTTCGTTGTTGTCATATCCACCTTGCACAATTTTAACAAATCAATAGGATACATGGAACTTCCACTCTTTAAAAACTTAAAATAACCTTCTTTTACTTCGTTATCCCCTGCAAGAATCGCCTTGCTAATAGCAATGGCTGCGGAAAATCCCGTTGCGTACTGATACACATAAAAAGCAGTGTAAAAATGTGGAATTCTTGCCCATTCCATGGCAATTTCTTCATCCACATGAATATTTTCGCCAAAATACTGTTTGTTCAAATTATAATAAATTTCGCATAAACTGTCTGCTGTTAATGCTTCTGAATTTTCCACCATTTCATGAGTGATTTTTTCAAATTCCGCAAACATGGTCTGGCGGAATAAAGTTCCACGGAACTGCTCCAGAAAATGATTTATCAAATATGCTTTTTCCTTGGCACTTTTTGCATGGGCAATCAGGTAATGAATTAACAAGGATTCATTTACGGTAGATGCCACTTCTGCCACGAAAATTTTATATCCTGCATAAATATAATCCTGATTCGCATCAGAATAGAAGGAATGGAGTGCATGCCCCATTTCGTGAGCCAGCGTAAACACATGGTTCAAGGTTCCATTATAATTCATCAGCACATATGGGTGGGTTCCATACGCTCCCCAAGAATATGCACCGCTTCGTTTTCCTACGTTCTCGTAAATGTCTATCCAACGGTTTTCAAAACCTTCATTTAAAATCGTGATATATTCCTTGCCCAAAGGTTCTAAGCCTTTTGCCACTATCTTCTTAGCTTCCTCAAAATCTTTCTTCATATCGATGTCATCTACCATCGGAGCATACAAATCATACATATGAAGTTCCTGAATTCCCAGTGCTTTGCTGCGAATATCAATATAACGATACATGGCAGGAAGATGCGAATGAACACTTTCAATTAAATTGTCATAAACAGATAAGGGAATATTGCTTCCCTGCAATGCCATTTCTCTGGCGGAGCTGTATTTTCTGGCTTTTGCCTGAAAAGCATCGGCTTTTACACTTGCCTGATACACCGCTGCCAATGTATTTTTGTGCTGTTCATAAACACCATAGAGATTTTTAAACGCCTGCTCTCTAATGGTGCGGTTAGTATTCTCTAACAAAGCAATATAAGTTCCGTGTGTCAGCGGTAATAATTCACCTTTCACACCCTTTACATCCGGAAACTTGGTATCTGCATTGTTGAACATGGAAAAAATATCACTCGGACCTTCTGTTACTTCTCCAGCCATTGCCATCAATTCTTCCATTTCTTTTGTCAGAATATGTTCTCTCTGTCTTCTTGTTTCTTCAAAGAAATGTCTGTAGGACTTTAAATTCTGTTCTTCCATCATTGCTTCATATGTGTCTTCCGGAATTGCTAAAAATTCTGGTTCAAAGAAAGAAACAGCTTCCCCTGCGGCAACTAACATGCCCTGCGCCTTTGCAGCCAAGCCCTGATATGTTCCATTTCCTGTATTCTCATGCAGTTTCTGATTGGCATATACATACACTTTCTCTGAAAGTTTTTGCATTTCTTCATATTTTCCCATAAATTCATACAATATTTCTGCACTTTCGGAAAGCTTACCCTGAAAGGATTTTATTATTTCTGCCAGTTCTAATACTTTATTGTAATCCTTTTCCCAAGCTTCATCATTTTTGTACAAATCTTCTATTGCCCACTTATATTCACTATTTATTTCTTCTCGCTGTCTTACCATCTGTTCTGCCATGTTGCTTCCTCTTTTCTTACTATTTATTCTAAAATAATAATACACTTTCTCCTGTAAGTATACCATTATTTTAAAATAAACATGCAATTAAAAGTTGTGTCTGCCCCGAAAGGCAGACACGAAACTTTAATTTTTATATGTCTATTTTACTCTCTTTTTGTTTTTCATCAAACCTACCACAACAGCTACACATACAATAACCGCTGCTATAATTACTACCATTACTATTACATGGTTCATAGAACTTACGCTACTTGCTTCTTTGATTAAAACAACTGCTGAAATAGGACTTACAGTAACATTTCCTTTTACAGAAGATATAATTTCTGTTCCGGCTGTTTCGCCATCTACATATACATTCCATTCACCTTCCGGCAACTGCAATGTCACATCTTCCTTGTTGGCATTAAATGCAACAAATATGCTTTCTGCACTTTCGCCATTTGGACTGTTATCAATAGTATATGCCACTACATTTTCATTATTTACATTTTGGAATGTAATATTATTCTGCACTTCTTCTGTGGTTGTCATACGGAATGCAGGATGTGCTTTTCTAAAAGAAATTAAGCCCTTGTAATAGTCATACACTTCCATTGCATTTTCTTTGTTATCCCATTTAATGGAATTTACACTGTCAGGCAGATTATAACTGTTTTCAGAGAACGTTCCATCTTCCTGCACCTTGCTTCGCATAATTTCTTCTCCTGCCTGTAAAAACGGAATTCCCTGAGAAGTAAATACAATGGCACTTGATAACTTGTTCATCTTAATTCTGTCTTTTTCACTGTCATCGCTGTTAGCGGTTGCTAACTTATCCCACAGTGTTAAATTATCATGACAGGAAACATAATTTATGGTCTGTTCCGGTGAACCGGACCACCAGCCATTGCTCTTTTCGTAGGAGTCATAATCTATCTGTGAATTTTCTGTAGCCCCTACCACACTGTATTTGATGGCTTCTTCCATATTTTCTCCGCCATTTACAAATCCTTTATCTAAAGCGTCAAATACATTTCCTTTTATACCATCTCTGATATCATCACTAAAGGCTGCAATCCCTTCCATCTGATACGTATTTGCCTTTAAGGCACGTTCTGTTTCCGGAAGTGTGGAATCTCCACTGGTCCAGCCTTCTCCATAGATTATAATGGAAGGATCTATTTCATCCAAAGCTGCCCTGATTTCTTTCATGGTTTCCATATCATGGATACCCATTAAATCAAATCGGAAACCGTCCACATGATATTCTTTTGCCCAGTACACTACGGAGTCTATCATAAATTTTCTCATCATAGCACGTTCAGATGCCGTTTCATTTCCACATCCGGATGCATTCGAATATAACTCACCATTCATACGATAATAGTAATCCGGTACAATTTTCTGAAAATTGGAATCTTCCGTATTAAAGGTATGATTGTAAACCACATCCATAATTACTCGAATTCCATTTTCATGAAGTGTCTGTACCATCTCTTTATATTCTTCCACACGAACTGCCCCATTGTATGGGTCTGTGGAATAAGAACCTTCCGGCACATTATAGTTCTTTGGATCATACCCCCAGTTAAACTGGTTGCTTTCTAAATTGGTTTCATCTACCGTTGCGTAATCATAAGACGGCAACAGATGTACATGGGTAACACCAAGGTCTTTCATATGGTCAAGCCCTGTGGCAACACCCTGACTGTTTGTAGTTCCTCTTTCTGTTAAACCTAAAAACTTTCCTGTATTTTCAATACCGGAAGATGCATCTGAAGATAAATCTCTCACATGTAATTCATAAATTACTGCATCTGTCATATTGATAAGTTCCGGCTTGGTATCCTTATCAAATCCTTCCGGATCAGTAGCATCCAAATCAATCACCATACCACGGTTTCCGTTAACACCCACTGCTTTTGCATATGGGTCTACAGCTTCTTCTGTCTTTCCATTTACAGTCACACTGTAAGTATAGTAAATTCCATTGGCATCCCCTGTCTTTTCATAAACCCAGGTTCCTTTTTCGGAAGCTGTCATATCTGATGATTCTATCAGGCAGTCGCCATCTCCTGCTTCATAAAAGTTAATTACTACCTTTTCTGCTGTTGGCGCCCACACACGGAAATTTGTTTTTTCTACGCTGTAAACTGCACCTAAATCATCGCCTTCATAGGTGTATTCCTGTTCAAAAGCTTCGGAGGAAAATGCTTTTTTAATGCTTACCTGCTGTGCAATATAGCCTTCACATGACACGGTATAAGTGTGTGCCAGAGAAAGTTCTTCTTCCAACACAATTTTAGTAGAAGTAACTACTCCAGGTGCATCATTCCACAATTTCATAATTCCGTACTCTTTGCCGGTTTCATCTGTTACTTTAAATTTTCCTGCGGCTCCTTCTTCTTTGGTATCGATTGCCTTAGATAAGGTAACATCAATCTGCTTTGTAGTTCCATCACCAAAATCTGCTGTCAGGATTGCCGGTTCGTAATTTACTTCTTCCTTACTGTACCAAACATCACTTTTTCCTTCTACTGTATACACATCCAACACATTGTTTGTCGCCTTTGATAAGTCAATGGTTCTGGCAACGGTAGAATCTGCTGCTCCATCCACGTAAAGATTCAGTCCATATTCTCCCTGAGCGTCTTCACCCTGTAATCCAATATGGTACACAGCACCAAAATCATCTGTTTCTACCATTGGATAACTACCCGGTGAATTTTCATTTTTCCATCCCAACGCTTCGCTTGTTTCGTATGCTCCATCTTCTTTAAAATAATGAACATTTAATTTCAAAGCATCTTCTTTGTCATAGATGGTTAGTCGTTCTTTTTCCTGACCTTCAAAATCATAAGAACTATAGCCTTCTGGTGCCTCATAAACAAATTCTTCCTTTGTAGAAGTTACCCACACTTCTGTGGTTCCGCCGTTCATTTCCACAAAACGGTCTGCTTCCACATCTTTTGCTTCCCAATCACCTTTTTTTACAATAAATCCGATTTTCTCAGGTGTATTGGTACTCTGGTAAACTGCAATTTTACCAAAGTCATCCTCTGCCCGGAAGGTTACGGTCTGACCGTCTGCTCCTTCCTCCCAAATCCATAAGTTCCAGTTGTCATAGTTGTTGTCTTCCCTTCCACCATAATGGACAATTAAGGTGGTTCCTGCTGCTTTTACCTGCAAAGTAGTTCCCATCGTTCCTAAAACACTGGTAAGAACCATCATAGCTAAAAGTACCACAGATACCCCTTTGCGGAAGACATTCTTTTTTCTTCCCACTCTCATAGTTTCCCTCTCTTTCATTTTTTATGGTACTTTCTTATTTTACCAAATTCCGGTACACTTGGCAACGAGAGGAGCTATAGTTTATTGCGCTAATTCCATCATTCTTTGTAATGGTTTCGAAGCTTTTTGTGCTACTGTTTCACTTATCTTTACTGCGGGCTCCATAGTTTCTAATGCTTTTATCACCTTTTCCACGGTAATTCGCTTCATATTGGGGCAAAATTGTCTGTGACCTACCGAATAAAACTTTTTATCGGGATTTTTCTGTCCCAACTCATAAAAAATTCCCATTTCAGTACAGATAATAAATTTTTCTTTTGCACTTTGGGTTGCATAATCTATAATTTCTGAAGTACTGCCGATAAAATCAGCCAGTTCTAACACATCCCCAGTACATTCCGGATGAGCCAACACATAGGCATCCGGATTTACCTTCTTGGCTGCCAATACATTTTCTTTTGTAATACTTTTATGTACATGACAAAAACCGTCATGAAATATAAATTCTTTCTCTGGAATCTGTTTTGCAATATATCTTCCCAGATTATTATCCGGTATAAAAAATATCTTCCGGTTTGGCAAATTTTTCACTACCCGAAGTGCATTGGAAGAAGTAACACACACATCTGAATGTGCTTTGATTTCAGCCGTAGAGTTTACATAACACACTACCGCAACATCATGATTCCTCTCTCTTACCTCTTCTATTTTCTCAATTTCTACCATATGAGCCATTGGGCAGTCCGCAAATTCATCTGCTAAAATCACCTTTTTGTCAGGATTTAATAATTTTGCACTTTCTCCCATAAAATTAACACCACACAATATTATGGTTTCATGCGGAAGTGTCGTGGCAAGCTTTGCAAGGTAATAGGAATCTCCCACATAATCTGCCAATGCCTGCACTTCTCCGTCCACATAATAATGAGCCAGGATTACAGCATTTTTCTTTTTCTTTAAAATTTCCAGTTTTTTTAATGTATTTTTTTCCATGATATTCTCCCTTTCTTTTTTCTATTTGGGATTTTATCATACTTTTCCTATATTTTAAATAGGATAAATGTTTTTTTAACAAAAAATGGAACCATGATCTGCACTTGATATGGTTCCATTCATCCTATATTATTTCAAATTACTTATTTTGCAAGAAGCATCATAATTTCATTGCTGCGGGCAATAAATTTTGTCATTTTTTCCGGTGTTAACGGTTTGTTTGCGATAACAGCCAAGTCATATAACTGTTCGCACATCATAGGTACATTTTCAGAATCTTTGTTATCTACAATGTATTTCACCAAATCATTGTTGGCATTTAATACTAAAGTTTCTCCTGCTCCGCCAAACATGGACATATCCATGCCCTGCATATTGTACATTCTCATCATATCCTGCATACGACGGCTGTCTTCTGACATGGTAAGCATAGAGGAAATAGATGCGTTCTTTAATTTTTCTACTTTTACATCCAGATTTTCGTTATTCAATGCCTTCTTAAAGGTTTCTGTCAGACTTTCTGTGATTTCCTTTAATTCTTCTTCGCTGGTTTCTTCTTTCAAATCATCTGTTAAATCCGCATCGATTCTCAAGAAGCGAACCTGTTCGTTTTTGCCTTCCAACTGCTGAACAAATGGCTGGTCGATGTTATGTTCTAAGATTACAGCATCCATACCGGATTCTTTGAACATGTTAATATACTGGCTCTGCTGCTGTCTGTCTGTTACATAGTAAATGGTCTGCTGTTCTTTATTTTCAGCATTTTCTGCAGATTCTTCTGTCGCTTCTTCTGTTGGCTTGATTAATTCAGCCATAGTCAAATATTTGTCATCTAAATTCTTAAAGAGAATATAGTCATTCATCTTATCGCAGAATTTATCGTCTTTCAGGCAACCAAATTTGATAAACGGAGAAATATCATCCCAGTACTTTTCGTAAGTTTCTTTTTCTGTTTTGCACATTCCGGATAATTTATCTGCAACTTTCTTTGTAATGTAATCAGAAATCTTCTTAACAAATCCATCATTCTGTAAAGCACTTCTGGATACATTCAATGGCAAATCTGGACAGTCGATAACACCTTTTAATAACATCAAGAATTCCGGAATAACTTCTTTAATGTTGTCAGCGATAAATACCTGATTGTTGTATAATTTAATAGTTCCTTCGATAGATTCATATTCTGTATTAATCTTAGGGAAGTACAAAATTCCTTTTAAATTAAATGGGTAATCCATATTTAAATGAATCCAGAACAATGGTTCTTTGTAATCACGGAATACTTTGCGGTAGAATGCTTTGTATTCTTCTTCAGTACATTCGTTTGGATGTTTGTTCCAAAGTGGGTTAGTATCGTTGATAGCCACCGGTCTTTTGATAATTTTTAATTTTTCCTGCTTTGGTGAAATTTCAACGATTTCTTTTTCGCCGTTTTCGTTTTCACGCTCTTCTGTCTTAGCTTCTTCAATGATGGTTTCTACTACCGTATCTTTCTCTGTCTTTTCTTCCGGCAAGATGGTTTCGTATTCCGGTTCTGCATTTTCTTTTGCCACATAAATCGCAGTTGGCATAAAGGAACAGTATTTTTCGATTACTTCTTTTGCTCTGTATTCGTTGGCAAATTCCAGACAATCTTCATTTAAGAATAAGGTAATCTGTGTACCCACTTCTGTTCTGTTTCCTTCTTCCATATCAAATTCTGTACCGCCGTCACATTCCCAGTGTACCGGTTTTGCACCTTCTTTATAGGATAAGGAATCGATGTGTACTTCATCTGCTACCATAAATGCTGAGTAGAATCCAAGACCAAAGTGTCCGATAATCTGGTCTTCGTTTGCTTTATCTTTATATTTTTCCAGAAAATCCGTTGCTCCGGAAAAAGCAATCTGGTTGATATATTCTTCTACTTCTTCTTCTGTAAGTCCTAAACCGTTATCAATGATTTTGATGGTCTTTTCTTCCGGATTTAAAAGCACCTGAACCTTTGCTTCAAAATCATCCGGTAACGTATATTCACCCATCATATCTAATTTTTTCAATTTTGTAATCGCATCACATGCGTTGGAAATTATTTCACGATAAAAAATATCATGGTCAGAATACAACCATTTCTTGATTATTGGGAAAATATTATCACTGTTAATTGACAGACTACCATGTTTTGCAGCCATTTAAATCACTCCATTCGTTTTTTCTTTTATTTTTTTAATGTATCTTCACCGTTTTAGTGAGGAGTACTTTAATTTTTTGACTAGAATAAAGTTTAATACGGCGGTAGGGAAAAGTCAAGAAAAAATTAGCACTCATTCTAAACGAGTGCTAATAATTTTCTAAAAACTTTATAAAATTTGGAAAATAGCTACAATTCACACACTTCTACCTTGCACTTTTGGTAGTATTCTTCCACCACATCTTCACTGCAAAATCCTACCGCTGCACCATTGTGACGGATTTTTAAAGCTGCAAAGATTTCTGCACGGGTTAATGCTTCCACTGGTGAATATCCTTTTAGATAATAGTTGATAAATGCGGAAAATAGCGCATCTCCGGCTCCGATGGTATTCACCACTCCACCTATATTTGCTGCCTGTAAGCGGTATATTTTATCTTGTGTACGTTCGTACAGCATTGCCCCCTCTTTTCCCAATCCGATTGCCATAATGTCTGCTTCATAAGCTGTTTTCATTTGCTTTAAGAATTCGGATGCTTCGCAAGGCAGTTGTTCATCACTGAAAAACAGTATGTCTGCGTACTTCATGAAATCTTTATTATATTCATCGTCAATGTCACTGATAACATGCACATCACTGGCAATCAGCTTTCCTGCTTCTTTGACCTTTTTTAACAGCTCTCTGTTGAAATTGATATTGCACAATACCACCACATCGCTGTCCATTACAGCCGCTTCTATTTTTGCAAAATCGAGGGTTTTCTCCTGAACGTCTTTTAAATCGCAGTGTATCTGCCTTCTGCCCTCTCCATCGTACAGTGCAACCGTAACCGGTGTTTCTTTTAAATCCCGATATATGAGTTGATTTCCTATGTTTTCTTTCTTAAGTCTTTCAAGTATTCTCATCCCCTCATCATCATCTCCGATAAAAGAGGCAATCTGTATTTCGTTTTCTAGGGAAATCAAGGCTTTCGCCACATTATAAGCCACTCCGGATACATCTGATTTTATACCAAAGAAAGGATAATCCACCGGATAATAATTGATTGGAAATTGCTCAATTTTTAATGTTGTTTCAATGTTCATTAAGCCTGATACTAATATTTTCATGTTCCACCTCATTTTTCTGCCTCTGCTCAAAGGCTGTTTTCAAATACAAGTTATCTCCATAGATTTCTTTCCCGTAGGTATCTCTTAATTTCAGTAAATAAATGTCGTTATGAATATGCTCCGACAATATTTTCACCGTCAGTCCATTATTGCTAACCGTTCCGCTCCACTCCTGAAGCCCCGTCCCCCTGTCGGCAATCAGGGAAATCTCATTATCCACAACCAGCATCAGTCTGGATGGTATATGGGCTTTGTTTTGTGGTCTATCATGGGAATAAAATTCCACATCGCCTCCCGCTTTGATTTGATAAAAGGAAAAAACTACTACTCTGATATTTCTTTCCTTTAGCTCGGCAAATTCTTCCTGAAAGAAGTCTAAATCAAAGTCAGCATTGATATATACCTCATTTTCTGCCTGTTCCAGCATTCTTTTGGCTTTGAAGATTGCGGTTTCAAAGCCTTTGAATATATAATTTACATTTTCCCGCTTTAATTCCCCATATTCTTTTAGTTGTTTTTCTGATTCCTCCATCGCCTTTGTCATTTCATAACGCATTTTCCCTAAAATGACAGCTGGCTCTTGGGCTGTGTATAGCGCGGTATTTTCCGGCACCATCTGAACCATTCCTTTTTCCAGCATGTGCTCTAAGGCGTTGTAGATGGAGGTTCGGGAAATATCTATTTTTTTCGCCAGTTGGTATGCGGACAATGGCTCGGTTCCTAACAACGCAAGATATATCTGTGCTTCTAGTTTTGTGAAGTTTAGTTTTTCTAGATTTTCTTGGATTAACATAATACGGCCTCCTTGGTTGTACATTTTGTACCACCAATTTTATTGTATAGGAAAAGCGGACGTTTGGCAAGATGATTTTGCAAAGTTTGCGTTAAATCTGCTTCCAAAGTCCGCTTAGGGGGCCCAACGAGATTGGGTTATTTTTCAATTTTTCCTTCTTCTTTTAAGTGTTGCAGGAAGCCTTCTAAACCTAGCATGATATCTTCATATGTTTTTTCAAAATTTCCTGTATACCAAGGGTCTGCCACATCACGCTTTTCAGCTGTAAAATCCAACAGACGATATACTTTTTGTTTGTTATCTGCTCCGCAGATTCTGGCAAGATTCCGCAGATTCATACTATCCATGCAGATAAGGTAATCGTATTCTTCGTAATCTGATTTTTTAACCTGTACCGCCCGCTTACCTTGGCAGAAGATTCCATGTTTTTGTAGTTGTTTTCTTGTTCCCTCATGCACCGGATTCCCTATGCCGTTCCAGATTTCTTCTGTGCTGGTGGCGGCGGATTGGATGTGGAATTGGTGGGCGATGGATTGTTTGGTTACCAGGTCCTTTAGTAGGAATTCTGCCATAGGGCTGCGGCAGATGTTGCCGTGGCAGATGAATAATACTTTTATCATTCCTTAAAACTCCTTGTTTATCCTTGATTTTACTAGTTTTTTTGCACTTTTGCCTTCCACCTTATTTCGGTATATTTTTGCTTGATTTGGCATATTTTTTCACTTGTTTGTCGTAAATACTGTCGTATTTGAGTTTTCTCTACGACAGCACCTTTCTAATAAGTGACTTTATACTGCCGATAGGCAGACCTAACTGCCTCCATAGCAACTTACTCACTCATACCAAAAATGTTTTACAACACTTAAGATGATTTTTTACGACAGCTCTCATCCATAAGTAAAACCTCTGCCTGTGCATCTTCAAACTTAAAGTGTGTGTAAGTGTTTAGTGTTACTCCGATATCGCTGTGTCCCATAAGGTACTGCAAGGTCTTTGGATTCATTCCTGCCTTTGCCATGTTACTGCAATAGGTGTGCCTGCATACGTGAGGAGTTATTTTCGGAAGCTGCACCCTGTAGATACGATTGTATTTTTCCACAACGTGCTGAAAATATTTCTCCCAATGCAAAGCCACCATCGGCATTTCGTTTTTATCCAGAAATAAAAATCCACACCTGCCATCAATCATAGGCTCCACCTTAGGTTTCGGACGACTGCTGATAATCCGCTCAAAACATTCCTTTACTTCCGGTGTCATAGGAATCATGCGTACACCACAGGCTGTCTTGGTGTCCTCAATGATATAGCGCATATCTCTGGTTCTCTGTAGCTGATGGTCCACATTGATACGATTGTTCTTAAAATCAATATCGCTGATGGTCAGCCCGCAAAATTCAGAAATTCGAAGTCCGGTCTTAAACAGAATAAACATCCCGTCATAATACTTGGCAAAATGATTATCTTCTTTCACAAACTTAAGAAACGCCCTTTCTTCTGCTCTGCTGATAGCCTCTCTGGTAACACTGTCATTTACCACCACAGTATTTAATTGAAACTCAAATGGATTCTTCCGAATCAGGTCATCATCTACCGCCATCTGAAAGGCAGGTCTGACTACACCACGCACTGTATGAATGGTAGAATAGCCTCTTCCATCATCCTGTAGCTTAATCAGCCAAGCCTTGGCATCGGATAACTTCACCTTATCAATACGCTTCTGTCCGAATTCCTCTTTTGCAATAATGTTAATCACAAAATTATAATTGGCTTTGGTATTATGACGCACACCTCTTTTCTGGTCAACATATTTCTTTACCAGTTCAAGAACGGTTATGTCCCCACCTTCATAGCGCAGTCCTTCGTACAAATCCTTTTGAATCTGCTTTTCTTTTTCTCTTAGCGGAACACATGCTTTTCTCCCCGGAGGCAATGGGTCTGATGCAGTCAGTTTCCAACTGTACACCGACTTTCTCTTACCTGCATTGTCCAAGTACTTGTACTCATACATTCCATCTTTTCTCTGGCTCTCACCGTTTAATAGCTTGCGACCTTTATTGTCGCATCTTACATCATATGACATATCATTTGCTCCTTTCCAACTTGGAGAGCCGAGCTATGATACATCTAATATACCATAACTCTGACTCTATTTCTACCGAAAATCGTTTGTCTGCCATGCTAGATGGCACTAAGATTTTCATCTATATACGCTTCGAACTTCCTGCGTTTTATCTGCGGTCTGGTACCATTCCACAGAATAAAATCCGCATCCGGATGCTCATCTATCAACTTCCTAAGCTTCTTGTATCCAATATGAAAATACTCCGACGCCTCCTGTACAGAAAGCGTATACTTTCGCCAAATCGGAATACCTGATTTAACTCCGCTCTCATTTTCCATCACTTGATTCATAACTTTTGCATCACCTCGCTTCCCTAGAAATTTCTTAGTCTTCGAAAACTAAGAATATTGTAACAATGATGAAACC
>CAYVCL010000059.1:0-17726 GCA_964450185.1 uncultured Lachnospiraceae bacterium
TGACATTTCGTTTTTTGCAAAAAGCACTTAAATGTTATCTAAATGACATTGTATGGGCGTCCCCCTTGCCACCCCCTCTACAAAAGTCCGTCCCCCACAACATAAAATTGCAAACACTATTGACAGAATTCTTAGTAAGGCTTATATTATAAATAAATCATACAAAGAAGATAGGAAATATATGATAAATAAAATATAATTGTCACAGTGACAGTACAAGGAGGAACTATGAGCAAGATAATTTATTTAGACAATGCGGCTACTACAGCGGTAAGGCCGGAAGTTTTTGATGCTATGAGGCCATATTTTTTGGAAGAATTTGCAAATCCGTCTAGTGTATATACATTTGCCCAACGCAGTGCAAGAGCAGTTGAGGATGCCAGAAGTCAGATTGCAGATATGCTGCATGCAAAATCAAGTGAAATTTATTTTACGGCGGGGGGAAGTGAAGCGGACAACTGGGCGATTAAGGTGATTGCGGAAGTGAGAAAGGAGAAGGGAAAGCACATTATTACTTCCAAAATAGAGCATCATGCGGTGTTGCATACTTGCGAATATTTGGAAAAGCAGGGGTATGAAGTCACTTATCTGGATGTGGATGAAAATGGATTGATATCTTTGGAAGAATTAAAGCAGAGTATTCGTCCGGATACCATTTTGATTTCGATTATGTTTGCCAATAACGAGATTGGAACCATTGAGCCTGTTGCAGAAATCGGGAAAATTGCCAGAGAGCATGGAATTGTTTTTCACACAGATGCAGTGCAGGCATTTGCCCATATACCGATTGATGTGGAGGAAATGAATATTGATGCGTTAAGTGCCAGCGGACATAAATTTAACGGACCAAAGGGTGTAGGATTTTTATATTTAAGAAATAATATTAAGATTCAGCCGCTTATTCATGGAGGTGCACAGGAACGTGGAAGGAGAGCGGGAACTATAAATACTTCCGGAATTGTGGGGATGGGAAAGGCGGCAGAGCTTGCTAAAAAGGAAATGAACACAAGGATAGAAAAGGAAACACAGGTAAGGGATTATCTGATTCAGAAGATAAAAGATAACATTCCCCATGTGAAATTAAATGGTGACGAGAAAAAACGTCTTCCCAATAATGTAAACGTCAGTTTTCGATTTGTGGAGGGTGAGTCGCTGTTATTAATGTTAGACAGGGCAGGAATTTATGGTTCCAGTGGTTCTGCATGTACCTCAGGTTCTCTGGCCCCGTCCCATGTGTTGCTTGCGATCGGGCTGCCCCATGAAATTGCTCATGGCTCCCTGCGCTTGACATTATCCGAGGAAACGACGAAAGAAGATGCGGATTATGTAGTAGAGCATTTACAGAGCATTATAGAAAAGTTGCGAAGTATGTCACCTTTGTACGAAGATTTTTTAAAAGGAGAACAGGAAAATGTATAGTGAAAAAGTAATGGACCATTTTACCAATCCGAGAAATGTGGGAGAAATTGAAAACGCCAGTGGTGTGGGAACCGTAGGAAATGCAAAATGCGGTGACATCATGCGCATTTATTTGGATATTGATGAAGATACGAAAATAATCAAAGATTGTAAATTTAAGACCTTTGGCTGCGGAGCTGCGGTTGCCACCAGTAGTATGGCAACGGAACTTGTTATAGGAAAAACCATCTATGAAGCGTTAGAGGTAACTAACAAGGCGGTGCTGGAAGCGTTAGACGGACTTCCGCCGGTCAAGGTACATTGTTCCTTATTAGCAGAAGAAGCCATCCACGCGGCATTGTGGGACTATGCGAAAAATCACGGAATTGTAATAGAGGGACTTTCTGAGCCGAAACAGGATATACATGAAGACGAAGAATAAACAAAGAGTGAAAAAAATATAAAATTTTCCATCTATGTATAAATCAGCCCGAAAATGTGCTAAACTATCTCTCAGAAAAATACAAAGGGGATAGAGCGATGCATTATTTAGAAATTATCTCAGGCCCATTGATTGGCGGAATCATCGGTTACAGTACCAATTATATTGCAGTAAAAATGCTGTTTCGCCCATTAAAGCCTGTAAAAATTGGAAAATACACCCTTCCGTTTACACCGGGAATCATCCCAAAACGAAAGGACAAATTAGCAGAAGCCATTGGTAACGCAGTAGGCCAGAACCTGTTTACAAAACAGGATATGCAGGAATTATTTCAAAATAGCAGTGTGCGTAACTCGATTTTGCAGGGAATTCTTGCAAAAATGGAAACGGTGATGGATGCTTCCATTCAGGATGTGGCAAAGAAATTTATAAAAGAAGAAACGTTAGAGCAGAAAAAGAGTGATATCACAGATTTCCTTACCACAAAAATCAAAAGTGGAATTTTGGAACTGGATTTAGGAACTTTAATCGCAGAAGGTGGAAGTTCTGTACTGAAAGAAAAATTTCAGGGTGGTATGTTTGCTTTTATTTTAAATGATGATTTAATCAGCTCCATAGCAGAACCAATTGGACGAGAAGTAGAAAAATATATTGAAGCCAACGGCGATGAAATTTTCCGTCCGGTGGTAGAAAATCAGTTAAATGAGCTGTTGGATATGAATACAGAAGAAGCACTGGATTTGTTAGGACTGGATGTGGACAAGCTAAAAGAAGCATTAAATCAGGCTTATGACACTTTGGTCAGTGAAAATATCGAAAAACTGCTAAGCAAATTTGATATTGCAGGAACCGTAAAGAAGAAGGTCCAGGAAATGGACGTGGCAGAACTGGAACAATTAGTTCTTTCCGTTATGAAAAAGGAATTGGATGTAATTGTAAATCTGGGAGCGTTGTTAGGATTTTTCATTGGAATATTGAATATTTTTATTTAGAAAAGGGGCTTTACAGCCCCTTAATTCGTGTGATAATTTGATTGCACTTTTCATAAATCGCATCCACATCTTCCTTAAGAAAGAATTCTCCATTTTCATAAAGAATCTTTCCATTTACCATAGTTAACAAAACATTATCCTTGCTACCACTATATACAAGATTTTTAACCAGATTATTTTCCGGCTGCATATTCGGTTTGTGCAGATTAATTACAGTTAGGTCAGCATAACTTCCCACAGATAAATCCATGGATTCCTGCAAGCCCATCGCTTTAGCGCCACCTTTGGTAGCAGCCAAAAGCACGTGGGAAGCATCTACCACAGAAGCATCCATTTCCCGTACCTTAGCAAGCCCTGTCACCAGAAACATTTCCCGAAACATGTCAAGACAGTTGTTGCTGGCAGGACCGTCAGTGCCGATAGCCACATTGATTCCTTCATCCAGATAACGTTTGATAGGTGCAATGCCGCTGGCAAGCTTTAAATTGGAAGCCGGATTGGTAATCACAGACATATTCTTTTCCTTGAAAATACGAATATCATTTTCATCAAAATAAACACAATGATATCCACCGCCGCCATAATCAAACATACCAAGAGAGTCAAGATAAGTAGTTGGTGTCATACCGGTACGAGATTTACAGTCACGAACCTCAGAAAGTGTTTCTGAATTGTGGGTAAATACTGGTGCCTGATATTTATGAGCAAGTTCTGCCACTCCCCGCAGTAAAGTTTCGTTGGTAGTATATTCCGCATGAAATCCTAACCTGTAGCTGATAAGTGGATGGAAATGATTATACTTGTTAAAACAATCCTCCAGTCCATTCAAAGAATGAACAAAATTATTCAACCCCGAAACAATCACCGTCCGAAATCCCAAATCCACAGAAGCTTGAGCAATGGCATCCGAGTTCACATACATATCAAAATTAGCCGTAATCCCACTGGTAAGATACTCCATAATCCCCAACTTTGACAACGTATAAATATCATCCTCCGTAAGCTTAGCCTCCATAGGAAATACTTGCTTGTGCAGCCAATCCGAAAGAGGCAAATCATCCGCAAAAGACCTCAAAAAAGTCATAGCAGAATGTGTATGAGCATCCTTAAACCCCGGCAACACCAAATTCCCCTTCAAATCAATCTCCCTGTCAAACCCTACACCCTCCGGCACCTTATCCCCCTTACCACAATAAACAATCCTCTCCCCCTCAACCCAAACTTCCCCCTCAAAAACCTCAACCCCATCCATAAGCCCCAAAACCTTCCCATTAAAAAGCCGAATCCTCATAAAACCCCTCCATTCCTATACTAATCATCAAAGTTCTATTATATCTAAATGTACCAAACTCCCACAGTTGCATCCTCCAACAAACTCACCTCAGCTGGAATAAAATTGCCGTAGATGTCGTGGACAAAGCATTTGGGCTGGAGAGGACTGTGAAGACGAGTTAGAAGTTCTAAGCATCCCTGTCGAATCCTCAGCAATTTCCAGACAGGACGTCTGGAACCGGTGCACCCGAGCCACGGATGGCGAGTGTGCACCGGTTGCGTACGGTATCCATTCACTTAATCAGGGATGCTCAAGAACTTCTTACCCGTCGGAACCGTCCTCTCCAGCCCAAATGCTTTGTCCACGCCACCCACCGCAACATTTATTCCACATCCACCTGAATCACTTCCTCCATCTCCCGAATCCTCTGCAAAGCACTAGAAAGCATAGCCTTTCCGGAAGATACAGACACCCGAAGCTTAATTTCTTTATAAGTACTTTCTTTCGAAGTAAACACTTCCACAGAATTAATATAAATATGGGATTTTTCCAATTCATATTGTATCTGTTCCAAGGCGTCATCAAGCTGTGTTACCTGCACCAGCATTACTTTGTAATAAGAGCGGCGAATCATATACCTCTTTAAAATGACCAAAGTAAAATAGATAACTAGTGTGGCGAGAAAAGCTCCCCCGTAAAATCCGGAACCGGAAGTAATTCCAATACAGGCAACTGCCCACAAACTGGCGGCAGTAGTCAGTCCTCTTACATTCAAACCGTCTTTAATAATAGTTCCGGCACCAAGGAAACCGATACCACTGATAATCTGCGCCCCCATTCTGGTAGGATCAATGGTAGTAGTATCCTGAAAATAGAAAAGAAGGTATTCGGAGGTTAACATAATTAAAGCGGCAGAAACGCCCACTAGTACATGGGTGCGGACACCGGCAGGGCGGTTTACATGTTCGCGTTCCATTCCAATAATTCCGCAGAGAAAAGCAGTGACTAAAAGTCTTGGGATTGCAAGGAATAGAAAATGGATTTGCTGGTTTTGTAAAATAATATCCCCAAATTCTTTCATAATAACCCTCCATCCATAGTAATAATCTGTCCGGTGAGATATTCCGGCGCTTGGGAAAGCAAGAGCGCCATACGTCCCACCTCCTCCGGCGTACCTAAACGGCAGGCAGGAATCTCGTCAATCAGTGCCTGCATTTCTTCGTCAGATAGATGAGCGTTCATTTCCGTATCGATGACTCCGCAGGAAATGGCATTTACCGGAATATTGCTTGGTGCCAGTTCCTTTGCCAATGCCTTTGTAAAGGTATTTAGTCCCCCTTTGGCGGCAGAGTAGGCAGCTTCATAAGAAGCACCACAGTTGCCCCAGATGGAAGAAATCATAATAATTCTTCCGCTTTTTTTGGCAACCATAGAAGGAATTACCTGCTTACAGCAATAAAAGGCTGAACTTAAATTGGTATTGATGACATTTTGCCATTCCATAGGTGTCATGTCGCTGATTAAACCGAAAAATGAGATTCCGGCGTTGCAAATCAATACATCAATTTCACCAAATTCCGAAGAAATGGTTTGAAACATTTGTGTTACCTGTTCCGGGTTGGAAACATCTGCACATACCCCTAAGCATCTGACAGAGTATGTAGTTTCAATTTCCAGTTTCAATTTATTCATTTGAGAAACACTGTTTCTACAGTTAAGTACAATATCATATCCCTCTTTTGCAAAGCAAAGGGCGATGGCTTTTCCAATACCCCGAGAGGAACCGGTAATACATGCAATTTTTCGTTTCATAAAGTATCCTTTCCAAAATCATCTTTATACTATAAGTATAAAAATGAATGGAGAAAAAAGCAAGGATTCTGTTTTGAAAAAGACAAGTTTGTGGTAAACTAGAAAGAACGAATACGCATTGAGGAGGAACTTATGGAAAAGATATATGATTTAATTATAATAGGAAGTGGACCGGCAGGACTTTGTGCGGCGATTTATGCCCAGAGAGCCAAGCTGTCCTGCATTACCATAGAACGAAATTACATGAGTGGCGGACAGGTGATTAATACCTACGAAGTAGACAATTATCCGGGCTTGCCGGGTATAAACGGATTTGATATGGCGCAGCAGTTCCGTGCTCACGCAGAGAAACTTGGCGCAGAATTTGTGGAAGATGAAGTAGAAAAGATAGAACTGTTAGAAGATGATGCAAAAAAGATCGTTACGGAGGGTAACTGCTTTTACACAAAATCCATCATCATAGCCACCGGAGCCAAACACAGAACTCTTTCTGTAAGAGGTGAAGAAGAATTGTCTGGTATGGGCGTATCTTATTGCGCTACCTGCGACGGTGCATTTTTCAAAAACAAAACCGTTGCAGTAGTAGGCGGCGGAGATGTAGCCGTAGAAGATGCAATTTTTCTGGCAAGAGCCTGTGAAAAAGTATACTTAATTCACAGACGTGATGAACTTCGCGCTGCGAAAGTATTGCAAGAAGCAGCCTTGGCAGAAGAAAAAATCATCCCAATCTGGAACAGCGTAGTAACAGAAATTACTGGAGAAGATAAAGTAGAAAGCATAAAACTTCAAAACACATCCACAAACGAAGAACAAGAACTTTCCGTAGACGGCGTCTTTGTAGCCGTGGGAATCCTCCCAAACACAGAACTGTTCCAAGGAATTCTTGCCCTAGATGAAAACGGCTACATTCAGGCAGGAGAAGACGGAAAAACCAGCGTATCAGGAATCTTCGCCGCCGGAGATGTAAGAACCAAACCCCTCCGCCAGATTATCACAGCAGCTTCCGACGGAGCCAATGCAGTCACTTCCGTGCAGGAGTATCTGATACAATGGAAAAAGTTGTCCTGCTTATGAGCGTCCTGTCAATAACAACTTTGAATGGCACCCTCTCTATGTAATGACAATGTATTGGCGCGAAGGAGTGCTGGTGTTATGATTAAAAAAAGTAGGTATGTCTTATGGATACAAAATTGAATGTTGCTATAGCACCAAAGGATTCAACCTTTCAGGTAAGAATAAATTCAGAGATTAAGAAAGCAGTTGAGGATATTTATGCAAAAACTGGAATGACGTTAACAGATGCGTTTAATATATTTATTCAACAGTCTTTAAATGTTGAAGGACTTCCATTTATTGTTACAAAAAACAGCAAGGAAGCATTAAGAGAACAAGCAATTACAATGCTTATGCTTGATTTGAAGCGAGCAGAGGAACGAGCTAATGTAGAAGGTTGGATTGATGCAGATGATTTAGAGAGGGAATTGGGGGGAAATGATTGAAAAAGATAAAATATACTCCTGATGCGGCAGATAAGTTACTTATTATCAACTGTTGGTTGAGTACATTATTGTACTGTTTTTCCAGAATATCAACTGTTGGTCTGTGGTATAATTTCAACCTATAGTGTAGCATTAGTGGCGAAAGGAGGGTTCCAAAAAATGAACCAAGAAAAAATAGGAAGGTTTATTGCATCTTGCAGAAAAGAATGTGGGTATACCCAAGTATCACTTGGCGAAAAACTTGGGATAACTGATAGAGCAGTTTCAAAGTGGGAAACAGGAAAAAGTATGCCAGATGCATCCATAATGCTTGAACTATGTAATCTATTAAAAATCAGTGTCAATGAGCTTCTAACAGGGGAACATATTGCTATGGAAAACTATAAAGAAAAGGCAGAAGAGAATTTACTTGAGTTACAAGAAAAAAAGGTTAAGGCACAGAAAAGCCTGCTCCGAACAGAACTGGTATGGCTGGCAATTGCAATTCTTCTTGTACCTGTACATTTGGCGATAAATTACTACTATCCTAATAATAGCGGAACGGGTGTTGGATTATTGCTTGAAATTATCGGAATCATTATGTTTGTAATTTATTTTTTTCGCTATTACGAGATTAAGCTCAAGTAAAAATTTCAGTAATACGCTCTGTTGATGTGCTGATTTTTCTACAATATACTCCGTAAAAAAGAGTGAGCTCTTATGGGGAGAGAAATGTTTTTAACTGCAAAGCATGCCAATTGAACAGGTGCAGAAGATACTTGGACATGAGCAGATTGATATAACACTCAGATATGTTATGGTGAAAATAATGTAAAGTTATCGCACAGAAAATATATATCATAGGTTGAATTGTAACGCAAAATGCGTTACAATAAAGAAAAAGTGGAGGTGCATAAAATGGGAAAAACAGCAACATTAAATTTAAGAGTAAATCCAGATGTAAAAGAGAATGCAGAAAGTGTGTTAGCTCAATTAGGAATACCAATGGCTACAGCAATAGATATGTACTTAAAGCAAATAGCATTGGTAGGAGGGATTCCTTTTTCGGTTGTTTTACCAAAAGCTGCTAGTACAGTAAATGCAGACGTGATGTCTGTGGAACAGATACATCGAAAATTAGAAAAAGGTTATGCGGATATTGAAAAAGGAAATGTTGAGGATGCAGCGAGTGCATTTGCAGCATTTAGAGAGAGGCACTAATGGAACAATATAAGGTAGAAATTACAAAAGAGGCATTGCAGGATATGGAAGATATGTACAATTATATTGCAGTAGAATTACTTTCTCCTGAGAATGCAATGGGGCAATACAATCGGATTGCCGATGAAATCTTAACCTTAGATACCTTTCCGCAGCGTTATAGAATTTTGGATTCAGAACCGGAAAAACAGATGGAATTAAGGCGAATGCTTGTAGATAATTATTCTGTATTTTATACAATTCGTGGCGATAAAGTTATTGTGACGGATATTTTATACACAGCATCGGATATCGAGGCACGATTACGTGGTGTATAATGTGTTTGTTAACACGGGCGATTTTTGAATTTGTAGATTGATCTTATATGGAGAAATATAGAAAGTTTATGGAGATGGAATATGTCGAAAGAGGAATTTAGGTTAATATCAAAAGGAAAATTGCAAGCATATTTGGACGATACAGTGGTTTTAGAACCTCCTTGTTATGGTGAGTGTATATATGAAATTTTCGATTCATATAATCATACAGGTTATAGTAAAAATGGAGAAAAACCTATAGAAAAACTAAAAAATGATTTTCCACATATAGAAAACGAAGATTTATTAAGGTTAATTGATTATCTCAAAATGGCTCAAGATTATTGTGAAACTGTCTGTTGTGCCTTTGCAGGAATCTATCCGTCGGTAGGTGTTCCTAAAACTGATGAGGCGCAAAAGGATATTCAATTAGTAGTTAAAGCATGTTTAAAAAGATATCCGTGGATAAAACCAGAACATATAGAAGGAATGTTACCTGGTATTTGTTGGTTGTGTAATAGATGATTGTTAGCATACCGTTGTTTATTATTTATCGATACACCTCGAACTTTCAGTTTTTCAAAGCAACAAATCCCAATTTAAAGCCTTCAAAATAAATGTAAAGCAAGTGTTCCCCCAAAAAAATGTACCCAAAGGAGAGAACCTCCAAATGGTGAGTCGATGTGATTCGAACTTTGGGATGTCTACAAGCGTACTGTCCGCCAATCAGAATCCCACCACGCCCCAAACTTTCGCAAAACTTGACAAACCTCGCAAAATTTGATAAAATTTGCTAGATTGTAGTAAATGAGAGTGGTAATGGTGTAGTATAGCACCATTTTTTGTTTTGGAGGAAAATATGCATAACAAGCGAATGAAAATAGTAGTAGCAACTCTTGCAGCAATCATTATTGCAGGTGGCTATTCTTTAGATACACAGGCAAGTGGTATTATGAATGATATGCCGGGGGCAGGGATTGCGGTTGTTTTAAATGATACAGTTTTAGCCACAGGGGCTGAAAAAACAGAGGAAAATACAACAGAATTAGTACAGGAAGAAACAAAAGAAGATGCAAATGTGTCAGAAAATGAAACTCCTGTGGTAAAAAGTGAATATGAAAATATCGCTATCGCTCAGGTTACAAATTACGTTAACTTAAGAAGTGAACCAAGCGAAGAAGGCGAAATTTTAGGGAAATTATATAACAATTCTGCGGCAACCATTATTTCTACAGAAGGTGATTGGTATAAAATCAAATCTGGTACCGTAGATGGTTATGTAAAAGCAGAATTTGTAGTAAGCGGAGCAGATGCAGAAGCGTTGGCAAAAGAAGTTGGACATAGAACAGCCACAGTAAATACAGAAACACTGAAGGTTCGTAATGATGCCGGCTTAGAAGCAAGCGTTCAGACATTGATTCCGGAAGGCGAAAGCTATGATGTGGTAGAAGAATTAGACGGTTGGGTAAAAATCGCCGTAGATACTGATATTGAAGGATATGTTTCTACAGAATACGTAAATTTGGAAACAGAATTTGTAGAAGCAGAATCCATTGAAGAAGAAAAAGCACGTTTAGCAGAAGAAGAAAGAGTGCGTAAGGAAGCAGAAGAAGCAGCAAAGAAAGCTGACGAAGCTTCCGCAAAGAAAAAGAAATCTGAAAGCAGTTCCGAAAGTAAAGAAAGTAAAGAAAGTACAGCAAGCAGTGAAGCAGCAGCTCCTGTAGTTACCGCACCGGTTTCCGGTTCCAGAGCAGCGATTGTAAGCTATGCATTACAGTTTGTTGGAAACCCATACGTTGCAGGTGGTACCAGCTTAACAAACGGAGCAGACTGTTCCGGATTTACTTATTCTGTATTTGCAGATTGTGGAATTTCCATTCCTCGTGATTCACGTTCACAGGCAGCAGGTGGAACACCGGTAGATTTAAGTGCAATTCAGCCGGGAGATTTATTATTCTACTCTAATGGTGGAAGCATTAACCACGTTGCATTATATATTGGTAATGGTCAGGTAGTACATGCAAGTACTGCAAAAACAGGAATTAAGATTTCAGCATACAATTATCGTACACCATGTAAAGCAGTTACATATATCAGATAATTTATAGAAAATAACAAGCAGGGATTTGTGTCCAAGACGCAGATTCCTGTTTTTTTATGTGGAAAACAGGCATTAGAAGGCAGGGAGAAAGATTACAGAAGTATTACGAAAATAAAATTGTCAGTTAATTCTTTGTTAAATGTATACAATAATTTCTGGGACAAAACCATCAAAGGAAAAAAGAACATAATTTTGCACAAAAAAAATCCCCCTGTATTTCCAATCCACAGAAAGGTGTATAAAGTTATCCACAAAAAATAAATGGCGAAAAATGGGGAAAAAGAAGTTATACACGAAGTTATCCACATTATCCACAATTTTGTGGGTGAAAAACTGTTGTTTACATAAGATAAAAACAGAACAACTGTTTTGTGTAGAACGTATAAAAAGGAACTTTTCGAATTGAGGGAAGGAAAAAGGAGTGACAATTAAATCGTCGCACTATTCTAAAAAATGCATAAATAATTTAGGAAAAATAACTGAAATACGCTGGAAACATAGGTGGACATGTTGACAAAGCAATCTAAGACAGCTAGAATAAATGAGAAATCATATGAGAAAATCATAAAAAGATGGAGGACAACATGAACATAAAATTTGAAGTGAAAATGACACAGAAAATCATGTACAATTTTCTGTTACATCATGCTTACAACAGCATAAGTGTTCTTATTACAAATGTGTTTGGAGTATTGGCAGCCGGTCTTGGGGCGACTATGTTAACAGATGATGCCGGAAAAGGTGTTATGTATCTGCTTTTGGGAATAGCAGTGATTGCCTATACACCAATTTCCTTATATCTGAGTGCGAAAAGACAGATTAAGTCCAGCCCGGTATTTAAGGATGCCATTACTTACACATTTACAGAAGAAGGCCTTACTTCTTCACAGAATGGAACTACAACAGAAGCAACCTGGGACACTATGGTAAAGGTAGTATCTACAAGCAAAAGCATTATTATTTATACAGGAAGAAACAGAGCAACCATTTTACCAAAAGAAGCCATGGGAGAACAGTACGAAAATGTGGTGCAGATGATTTCCACACATATGGAACCTTCCAAAGTGAAAATTAAAAGTTAAGAGGTTAAAATGAAAGTTATAGAAACAAGAAGTGAAGAAGCTACAAGAGAACTGGGTAAAATGCTTGGAAAAGCAGTAAAAGAAGGCACGGTGATTACCCTAAACGGCGATTTGGGCGTGGGAAAAACGGTGTTTACCCAAGGATTTGCTCAGGGGCTTGGTGTGGAAGAACCGGTAAACAGCCCTACGTTTACTATTGTTCAGGTATACGAAGAAGGCAGAATGCCGTTCTATCATTTTGATGTATACCGCATTGGTGATATTGAAGAAATGGAAGAAATAGGATACGAAGATTATTTTTATGGAAATGGTGTTTGCCTGATTGAGTGGGCAGAACTAATCAAGGAAATACTTCCGGAAAAATATGTGGAAATTTCCGTAGAAAAGGATTTGAACTGTGGATTTGATTATCGGAAAATCACAATAAAAGGAGAAGAATATGAAAATATTAGCTTTGGATAGTTCCGGACTGACTGCTTCCGTTGCAGTGGTGGAGGAAGATATTCTGGTTGGCGAATATACGATAAATTATAAAAAGACTCATTCCCAGACCTTGCTTCCTATGTTGGATCAGGTGTCAAAAGAAATCGAACTGGATTTAAATACGGTAGACTATATTGCAGTAGCGGCAGGTCCAGGTTCTTTTACTGGTTTGCGTATAGGTTCAGCCACAGCCAAAGGTCTTGGGCTGGCATTAAAGAAACCGTTGGTACATATTCCAACCGTAGATGCTTTGGCATATCAGTTTTATGGAACGGATAAGATTATCTGCCCGTTGATGGATGCCAGAAGAAATCAGGTATATACAGGAATGTATTGTTTTCAGGGAGAAGAATTTGTTACCTTGAAAGAACAGTGTGCAATTTCTATAGAAGAAATATTAGAAGAAGTAAATAAGCAGGGCAAAGAAACTATTTTTCTGGGAGATGGTGTTCCGGTATATCTGGAAAAAATAAAAGAGCTGGTAAAAGTACCGTTTCTTTTAGCTCCGGCTCACAGAAGCAGACAAAGTGCAGGCGCAGTGGCGGTTTTAGCACAACAATATGTAAAAATGGGCAAAATTGAAACAGCGGCAGAGCACATGCCGGATTATTTACGTTTATCTCAGGCAGAGCGTGAAAGACTGGAAAAAGAAAAGGAAGCTTAATTATGGTAATCAGAAATATGCAGGAGTCAGATCTTACACAAGTGGAAGCCATTGAAAAAGCTAATTTTTCCATTCCGTGGTCCTTGGAAAGCTTTCGCGAATCGATGGAACTGGAACATACCATATACCTTGTTGCAGAAGAAGATGGAAACATTATGGGGTATTGCGGTATGTACCGGGTGTTTAATGAAGGTGAGATCGTAAATGTGGCAGTGGAAGAGGCGTACCGTAGAAGACAGGTGGCATCAAAACTGCTGGAGCAGCTTTTTATAGAAAGCAGTGAACTGAAGGTGGACAATTTTTTTCTGGAAGTCAGAGAAAGTAATGAAGCAGCAATACAATTATATAAGAAGTTAGGTTTTATCGAGGCAGGAATCAGAAAAAACTTTTATGAAAAACCTCGTGAAAACGCAATTTTTATGTGGAAAAGATAGTTAAAAAAAGCTATCTTTTCCACTATTATTTTATAAGGGAATAAGATATAATCCAAGAGAAAGAAAAAGGCGCTGGATGAAAGGAGGACTCCCGTTGAAGAAATACAGAGGGAATGAAGTGGAAACGGTTTATTGCAACTGCTGTGGGAAAGAGTTGAAAGTGGAGCATGGGATTATCAAAGAAGGTGTATTCAAAGCCGAAATTTCCTGGGGATTTTTTTCCGAGAAAGACGGAGAACTACATGATTTTGATATGTGTGAATCATGTTATGATTTGATGATTGAGAAATTCAAAATACCGGTAGAACGCAGGAGTCTGAAAGAATTTTTATAAATCTTTTTGGAGTGTGGGAGTCCCTTTCTTGTAACTTTATTTCATTTATGATATGATGGGAGAAAAAGTAAAGTGGAAAGAAAGAGGAAAGTGAATGTTAGATGTTTGTTTATTGGGATGTGGTGGAATGATGCCGCTTCCTTACCGATGGCTTACTTCCCTTATGATGCGTTACAATGGTTCCAGTATACTGATTGACTGTGGTGAGGGAACTCAGATTGCCATTCGCGAAAAGGGATGGAGTTTTAAACCGATAGATGTAGTTTGTTTTACCCATTATCATGGAGATCATATCAGCGGTCTTCCGGGATTGTTGCTTACCATGGGAAATGCGGAAAGACATGAACCATTGACATTAATTGGCCCAAAGGGATTGGAAAGAGTAGTAAATGCATTGCGTGTGATAGCTCCGGAACTTCCTTTTGAAATAAAATTTATGGAAATCTCCGGAAGCGAACAGACCTTCGAGTTTGATGGGTATCGTATCCGTGCATTCAAAGTAAATCATAATGTACTATGTTATGGATATACCATGGAGATTGATCGTGCCGGGCGATTTGATCCGGTGAGAGCTCAGGAACAGGAGATTCCTAAGTTATATTGGGGACGTCTGCAGAAGGGTGAAACCATTGAAGATGCAGAGAGTAATTGTGTGTACACTCCGGACATGGTATTAGGACCGGCTCGAAAAGGAATTAAGCTGACCTATTGTACAGATACCAGACCGGTGCAATCGATTGTAGAAAATGCAAAAGATGCAGATTTGTTTATTTGTGAAGGAATGTATGGTGAAAAAGAAAAAGAGGCAAAGGCGAGAGAGCATAAGCACATGACTTTCTATGAGGCAGCGGAACTTGCAAAGGCTGCCCAAGTAAAAGAAATGTGGCTGACACATTACAGTCCTTCTTTAAACAGACCGGACGAGTATATGAAGGAAGTACAGAAGATTTTTAAAAACACAAAAGCCGGAAAAGACAGAAAAACGGTGGAATTGCAGTTTGAACAGGGGGAATAACAAATGAATAAAAAAGTGGTTAAAAGTGTAATTATAGGGGTAATATTTCTTGCGTTAATTATAGGATATTATTTTTATCTTTCACAGAAAAATACAAAGGATGCAGCCAGTGAAGTGATAGAAACAACCCTCACTCAGGATGTATTGGCAAAGGATTTAGCGAATGCTTATCCTGCAACGCCAAAAGAAGTGATGAAGTATTATAATGAAATTCAGGAATGTTATTATAACGAAGAAAACGATGAAGAAACAATCAAAAAGATTATGGTAAAATCCAGAGAACTTTTTGATAAAGATTTACTGGCAAAAAATGATGAAGATACTCAGTTTGAAGATTTGATGGGTGAAATAGAAAGTTTCCGAGAAGAAGAAAGAGATATCTTCGCGTGGAGCACCGATTCTGCCAATGAGGTGGAATATAATACCTTTGAAGGAAGTGATTGGGCAACAATTCGTTCCCATTATACCATCAGAACCAATGGTGTTTATACAAAAACAACAGAAGTTTTCCTGATGCGAAAAGATGCAGATGGAAAATGGAAAATTTACGGCTGGGATTTGGAACAGCCAACAGAATCAGGAGAATAGAAATGGAAGAGGATAAATTAATTCTGGCGATTGAAAGTTCATGCGATGAAACAGCAGCGGCAGTAGTAAAAAATGGAAGGGAAGTTTTATCGAATGTAATTTCTTCCCAGATTGAGTTGCATAAATTATATGGAGGCGTTGTACCGGAAATTGCTTCCAGAAAACATATTGAAAAGATTAATCAGGTAGTGGAAGAGGCACTGGAAGAAGCAAATCTTACCTTGGAAGACATGGACGCCATCGGTGTCACTTATGGACCGGGGTTGGTAGGCGCTCTTTTGGTGGGTGTGGCAGAAGCAAAAGCGATTGCTTATGCTGCAAAGAAACCGCTGATTGGTGTTCACCATATCGAAGGTCATATATCTGCAAATTACATAGAAAACAAAGAATTAGAGCCACCATTCATCTGTTTGGTGGTTTCTGGCGGTCATACTCATTTGGTGCGTGTGGCTGATTATGGTGTATACGAAATTCTGGGACGAACCAGAGATGATGCGGCAGGAGAAGCTTTTGATAAAGTGGCAAGAGCTATTGGACTGGGTTATCCGGGAGGCCCTAAAATTGATAAATTGGCAAAAGAAGGAAATGAAAAAGCGATAGCGTTCCCAAAGGCAAAAGTGGATGGAAGCCCTTATGATTTCAGTTTTAGTGGCTTAAAGTCTGCCGTATTAAACTACATTAATTCCTGTCAGATGAAGGGCGAAACTATAAAGGAAGCAGATATTGCAGCATCTTTCCAGAAAGCAGTAATTGATGTGTTGGTAGAACACGCCATGATGGCAGTGAAAGATTTTGGTAATGATAAGCTTGCCATTGCCGGAGGTGTAGCCTCTAACTCTGCCTTGAGAGCGGCCATGCAGAAAGCATGTGACGAAAATGGAATTAAATTCTATTATCCGTCACCAATTTATTGTACCGATAATGCAGCGATGATAGGCGCAGCAGCATATTATGAGTCCTTGAAGGGGGTAAGCCATGGATGGGATTTGAATGCAGTACCAAACTTAAAATTGGGAGAAAGATAGAGATGGATAAAAATAGAAAGAAATGCAGTGCCATCATACTTGCTGCCGGTGTGGGAAAAAGAATGAACAGCAAAATACCAAAGCAGTTTATGGAATTGGGTGGTAAACCTGTGCTTTATTATGCACTAAAAGCTTTTCAGGATAGTTTTATAGAAGAATTGGTTTTGGTGACAGGGGCAGAAGAAATAGAATTTTGTAAAAAAGAAATTGTAGAAAAGTATGGCTTTCATAAAGTGAAAGCAGTAGTTGCAGGCGGAAAAGAGAGATATCACTCCGTCTATGAAGGCCTAAAAGCGGTAGAAGATGCGGAATATGTGTTTATTCATGATGGCGCAAGACCGTTTGTAGAGCCTGATATGTTGGAACGTGCTTACGAAGAAGTGGAAGAAAACAGCGCTTGTGTCATTGCAGTGAAAGCAAAAGATACAGTAAAAATAGCGGATAAAGATGGATTTGTGCAGACTACACCGGACAGAAGTTTGGTTTGGCAGGTTCAGACACCACAGGTATTTGAATATAAGAAGATAAAGGAAGCTCACGAAATAGTTATGGGCAGAGAAGATATCAATATTACTGATGATGCCATGGTATATGAAACTGCTTTTGGGAAGCCGGTAAAGCTGGTGGAGGGCAGCTATGAAAATATAAAAATCACCACACCGGAAGATATGGAAATAGCTAATGTCTTTTTGCAGAAGAGGATAAATAGTTCTAATTGATGCAAAAGAATAAAAAAATCAAAAAATTCAAAAAAGGTGTTGACATACGGAGAAGTAAATGATATTATATGTAAGTCGTTAAGACATGGAGAGGTGTCCGAGTGGTTTAAGGAGCTGGTCTTGAAAACCAGTGATTCCGAAAGGGACCGTGGGTTCGAATCCCACCTTCTCCGTTTGGCAGGATAACCACTGTGTAGTGGTTATTTTTTTGCCACAGGATATGTTGAATATGTAGAAACATCGTTAAGTAAGCATTTGGAGAAATACCCAAGAGGCCGAAGGGGCTCCCCTGGAAAGGGAGTAGGTCGTTAATAGCGGCGCGAGGGTTCAAATCCCTCTTTCTCCGTTTGGAAGCGGTAAACGCTTCCA
>CAYVCL010000060.1:0-17638 GCA_964450185.1 uncultured Lachnospiraceae bacterium
GTATTGTTGTGCTAAACAAACAGGCTGCCATACATAAAATTGTCAATAATTTTTTCATATACGCCACCTCACTAAACCGTTCCATGTTTCTTGCCTGGACGATCCTCTCTCTTTGTAAACAACATTTCGAAAGCACCGATTACATACTTTCTTGTGTCTGCCGCATCAATAATAGTATCTACATAACCTCTGTTAGCTGCTGATTCTACGCTGTTTTGAAGGGCATCGTACTCAGTTGCTTTTGCCTGAATCACATCATTGCCTTCCCCTTCATACATGATTTTTGCAGCCAATTTGGAATCCATCATACCAATTTTTGCATTATCCCATGCATAAACAATATCTGCTCCAATCGCTTTGGAGTTCATTGTCACATAAGCACTTCCAAAAGCATTTCCAACAATCACGTTTACCTTTGGTACGGTTGCATTTGCAAACGCATAGGTAAGTTTTGCTGCTGCTTTTGCCATGGATTTTTCTGCTTCTACTTCTGCGCTGAATCCTGTTACATTTGTAACAGATAATACCGGAATAGAGAACGCATCACAGAACTGGATAAATTCTGCTGCTTTTTCACATCCTGATGGTGTTAATACAGAAGGATAAGAAGCTTCTAAGCCTTCTTCACCGTACACTTCACTTCTGTTTGCAACGCAACCTACTGTGACACCATTTAATTTTACAAATCCTGTCACCATTTCTTTTGCGTACATTGCCTTTGTTTCTAAGAAGTTATTGTCATCTGCAATCTTAGATAACAAAATAGAAGTATCGCCTGCACAATTTGCTAAATCAGAACATGCTCTGTTCAAATCATCGCTGCACACTTCATAAGACATATCGTCTTCATTGTTTGCCGGTAACATTTTCACAAGCTCACGAATCTGTGCAAGAAGTGTTGCTTCTTCTGCTACAAAATCTACGTTACCACATGTTTCACTCTGGAATTTTGCTGACGCGGTATCACATTTTGATACATTATTTCCTGCCAAAGCATTTGGTGTGTTCACAAATAATTTAGCATTTTTTTCTTCCATAAATGTAAAATCTGTAATTGCAGGCATTACTGCAAGACCGCCACCACAATTACCAAAAATAGCTGTAATCTGAGGAATCACCCCAGATGCTAATGTCTGTTTTAAATAAATTTCACCAAATCCGTTTAATGCATCTGTTGCTTCTTGTAAACGAAGACCTGCACAATCTACAAGTCCAATGACAGGTGCCCCAACTTTCATTGCAAGTTCATAAAGACGAACTATTTTCTTTGCATGCATTTCACCTACAGAGCCACCCAATACGGATGCATTCTGGCTATACACATATACAAGATTTCCATCAATTACCCCATATCCTGTTATTACGCCGTCTGCCGGTGTTTCACTGTTTTTCATGTCAAAATCTGTTGCTCTCGCCGTAACTTTAGCACCAATTTCAACAAAACTATTCTCATCAAGTAACGCGCTAATTCTGTTGCTTGCTGAGCTTTGTACTGTACTACTCATCTGTCAGCCCTCCACTTTCTTATTTTTATTCAAGACAATAGAAAGTTCATCTAATGTACCTTCTATCATGGCAAAATGTAATATCTGCCGAGTTTAATTGTAATGCTTTTTACCATTTTTATCAAGTTTTTTTTTGATTTTTAATGAATTTTGCACAAATTTTACAGCAATATTTCATTTATAATCTGCTTCACACATAATTTGAAATCTATCACTGCAATTTCACTTCCAGAATATATATTGTACACCTTAATTTTTTCATTATTCAGCCAATATTCTGCTGTGCCGATAATCTCATTTTCTTTTATGGGCGCCTGTAAATTTTCCTTTATATTATAAGTTACCTTCACCTGTTCCTCTGAATTGAGCAAAAGTTTCATGGAATCCTCCTTCATATAGGGCTTAATCTCCCCTTCTGTCCAGAGTTTTTCCTCTCCCTGCTCTACCATACAGCTTCCCAAAATCGGAATGGTTTCAAAATCATCCTTCTTTTCAAAAACTTCTCGATAATCATAATTCTCTATGCCGTATTCCATTAATTTTCTGGTATCTTTCCACTTATATGTCTTATTATTTGGCCAGCCACAGGCAAGTAATGCCACAATAAAGGTTTTTCCATCTCTTTCCAAAGCCCCCACATAACAATATCCGGCTTTTCCGGTAAATCCGGTTTTTCCTGATATTGCGCCTTCCATCATCTGCAAAAAAGCATTGTGATTGTTACAAGAATATGAACTTTTTCCAGAAACATCTGTAAAACTTCTGGACTGTGTCTGGGTAATCGCTAGAAATTTCTCTTTGCAGGGAGATAGCATAATGCAATATCTCATAATTTTTGCCAGTTCCTCTGCAGTGGTGGAATGTATCTTTTCTTTCCCATCCACTGTGACGCTGGAATCCAAGCCATTTGGTGTAATATAATATGTATTGGTGCATCCCAGATCTCTCGCCTTTTCATTCATCATGGCTGCAAATCCCTCCACACTGCCTCCCACATGCTCTGCCAGTGCAACTGCTGAGTCGTTGTGAGATTCTAACATCAGTGAATAGCACAAATCTTCCAATAAAAACTGCTGATTTTCCCGCATGCCCAGATGTACTTTCGGCTGACCTGCTGCGTTTTTTGAAACGGTAACCACATCGCTTAATTCTGCATTTTCCAGCACTACTATCAACGTCATAATCTTTGTGGTACTTGCCATGGGCATAGACGTATTGCCATCTTTGTTATATAGCACCCTGCCGGAATCTCCATCCAACAATACCGCACTTTTGGCAAATAATTCTGTTTCTTTCGGTGCTTCTGTGGCTGCTTTTACATAATTACTAAAGGAATGGTTTATTAGAATAATAGATAGAACTGTAAGAACAAATATTTTTTTTAATTTTTTCACGCAAAAAACCTTCCATATATTTCCTTACTAAAAAATATATGGAAGGTTTCCTAAAATATTCCCTGACAACTTACAATAAATCGCCGAGAAACATTGTCAGATTCTTTTACGATTATCTTTATTTTACAATCTTGATTTTAATAGAAGCTTTCACATTAGAACCATCTTTTGCTTTTGCAGTGATTTTTACCGTTTTTCCAATACCTGCTTTTTTCGCTGTAACTTTTCCGTTCTTTACTGTTGCATACTTCTTATTGCTGGAAGACCATGTCAAGTCTTTCACATCTGCCTTTGCCGGAGATATGGAAGCATTGATAGTCATTGTCTTTCCAGCTTTTAATTTCTTTTTATTCTTGTTTGTGGATAAAGTAATCTTCTTAACATATACCTGTTTGGTAACTTTTACTTTACATTTTGCTATCACTGTGTTTCTGTCTTTTGCAGTGATTGTAATTACTGCACTCTTTCCGGCTGCTTTCTTGTTTGCTTTGATATTACCTTTGCTGTCTACGGTCACAACATTTTTGTTGCTGGATTTAAAACTTAATGCTTTGGATTCTGCATTTTCTGGCATTACCTGTACATTTATTTTTGCTTTCTTTCCAGCTATCACACTAATTGTTTCACTTTCCGGTATGATTTCCGTAACATATGCACCAAACTGTGCGGATACTTCTGCATCTGCATTGATAGCTGAAATTGTTGTGGAAGCCCCTTCCTTAGAAACGCTTACTGCTTTTCCGTTCACAGAAAAGCTCTTTAAATAGTAATTTTCCCATGGTTCTGCTACGATTGTCACATCGCTGCCCGGCATATAAATTCCTGTTCCCCAGACATAACCACCTTCCTGACTTTCTTTTTCATAGACAGAGCATCTTCCATCTTTCACATCTACAGAATAAACAAAAGCACTGTAAGCATCTTCGCCAGAACCACTTTTTTCTGTTCCTGTAACAATATACAATTTATCACCCAAAACAGATGCGGCAAAGCTTCTATTCTTTGCTACTTCTCCAATCGTATATCCTGTAGTCGCATAGTTATCTGTTGCCATATTGTAAACAAATGTATCTCCTACCCCTTCGGCTTTACATCCGGCATACACAATTCCATCTGCTGACATACCTACGTTTCCATTTACATAAGTTGCCATTTGAGGAGTTTCTGTTCCATGATCGTAGACTGCTGTTTCATATACATTTAGTTGTGCTTTTGATACTGACCAATTCTTTCCATCGAAAATAAGATTTTTCGGACACAGTTCTGTTCCATCTCCACCTAAAGTTACTACAAGTTTATTTCCAACCTGCACAGCCTGACTTGCAAATCTTCCTTCTGGCATGGAAACGCCATTGCTCCATTGATTTGTGTTCACATCATATACATATACATCGCTTACCGGTGTATTTGTGCTTTCATCCAAGCCTCCCAGCAAATACAATTTGCCGTTATAAGATGCTAATGTTGGTTTCGCATATGCATACAGTCCGGAAAGATTATTCATATCTGAGTAACCATCTGGTAAATTTGCTATTTTTTCCCATTTACCAAGCCCCATATTAAATCGAACCAACGCAGCGTCTTTGGCGTATCCGCTATCAAGCATGGCAATTCCATATAATTCAGATTCTAAAGATACCGGTGTACCCTCTAATGTTGCTAACTCGATAACATTTCCAAATAACTCTGACGCATCTAAAGTTCCTCCGAAAGCTATCACATCTGCCATTTCTTCATTTCCGAAAGAATCCTGACTGAAGCCAAAAACTTCTCCCGTATCATATACCAAATACATGATATCTCCTGCAGATACCATAGTACTTTCTTCGCATATAACCGGGAATTTAGCCAACTTCTTCGGATTATCTCCTTTGGCGAAATAACATTCTTCAAAATAGCTATTTCCTTCTAATTCCATTTCAATCTGAAGTTTTTTATTGTAATAATCCCCTTCCACCACAAGAGATTTCTCTGTCTGGGATTTTATTTTTGCACCCTCGCCATTTATGGTTACCTGACAATTTTCCGTAAAAAAGCTTCCCTGAATTTCCAGTTCTCCGCTTTTCTGGATTGCGATTTGTTCAATGGTAGGAATCGGTGTATCTGCTTTTGATAAATCCAATATTCCTCCTGCTGCAACTATTCCTTCTAAGCTTTCCTGCTTCTGCACAGAACCTTTTGTTCTGGCAATTCTTTCTTTCGTAGTATCCTTTGGATACGCATTAGATAGTACAGCAACAGCACCGGCTACGTATGGAGTCGCCATGGATGTACCATTATAAAAGGCTGTTTTTCCAAATGCTTCCTCATCTACATTACTTTCACTTATGGCAATATCATCAAACGTAATAGTATAGTCACCTGACTTTCCTGTTGTCAGCACAAATTGTAATGCCCTCTTGCCCGAGTCACTTACGGATTCGTTTTTTACACCCGAAATCTGCGTCCAATAATTTTCTTCCCCATATACAAACGTATAGCACATACCTTCCATGTCTGCATCTATATAAGAGGCATCTTCATTTAAGATAACATCATTGATTTCAAGAATACCACATTCAATTATCATAGTTTCTTCATCTATAAAAAGCTCTGGCGCACACATTTTAACCATCATATTCAGATGTACAGGCGTATCGGATGCCTGCTGGTCGTATGGAAGATACAAAGTATAACTCTCACCACTCTGTGCTCCTTTAATATTCCACTGCATTCCATGGTCATTTCCCGTTTTCTCTCCAAAAAACTCTTCTGAATTTAAAACAATTTCCTGCTGTCCAACACTACCCTCTGCCTGATCCAGTTCATAACAAATGCTGTCTTCTGTCTGGTTGGAATAATTCAATTTATGTGGTGTATCTGGAGTTATCAATTCTCCATTGAAATCTTCATAGGTTGCACATAATTCTTTCTTTCCATCTTTTTCCAGATATACTGCAGGATTGAAGCAGTTATAGCTGACCATAGACAGGATATCTGCACCAGGTGCTGCGATATCTACACCAAACACACCATAGTTAGAAAATCCTGCCAATTCGCCTTTTTCATTTGAGGCAGCCACACTGATAATATATGGGCTATCCAAAGATGCCGGGCAGGTTGCATATACATCCAAATCCTTAGCTTCATTTCCGGCAGCGCAAACAGAAACAGCTCCTTGCTCACCTACCATGTCAATATAAGTTTTTAGAATCTCATCTTCTGCTTCTAACTCCCCACCCCAGGAATTGTTGATTGATACTACATTTACCCCTAAACGCTGTGCTGTATAAATATAGTTATAAGCACAAATCGCTCCATAAGTACTTCCATATCCGTCTTCACCCAAAAATTTTAATGGCATGATTTTTACATTTTCACCATTCAGTGTGCTGGAAATGATGCCTGCACAATGGCTACCATGTCCCGCATCATCCATAGGGTCTGCATCAAGATTACAGAAGTCATAACCATGCTCCCCTTTCAAATGAACTGTATCCGGATTATTCCAGATATATGGACTCAATTCAGGATTGGTATAATCCACACCGGTATCAATAACTGCAATTACTTTTTCTTTGCCTTCTTCTCCGTCTGCCATCTTCACTTTTTCGGAATCACTGTTAATATCCAAGCCTTCCGTTCCGGCATTCTGTCCCTTATTATCAATTCCCCAAAGTAAATTATTATACTTTGTATTGTCTACATCTGTTGCATGATATATGTAGTTAGGCTGTGCTAACTTCACACCTTTAGAATTCTGATACTTTTCTACCAGTTCCTTTGTACTGTATTTCTCTGATTTAATCAGAGAAATGTGATACTGCTCGTTTCCTTTTGTTGCTTCAATGTCGTAACTGTCCTTAATTACCGCACCAAGCTTTTCTGTTTTGTTTTCCACCGCATTAATTGCAGTCTTTCCTGAAGTACTTGTACCTTGTGAACATACTACAATTACTTCGCCTTCCACGTAAGCCCCCTGTTTTAAGCTGTCAAGATTCTTACACCATAATTTTTGCAGCTGAGTGGTTGATGCACCTTTCTCTCCGGTTGCTGCGTTAGTGTTAAGTGGTATGGCTGTAGTCACAAGACTGACTGCCATAGCTGTACTTAACACTTTGCATAATAGTTTCTTCATAATTTCACCTCTGTTTTGTTTTTTTTTACCATAGCACCGTAACATAAAAGACAGTCTTTTTCAACTGTCTTTTGCTTATCTTAAGAATTTATTATACAATTTGCAAAAAAGCGGAGGCATTGCCTCCGCTCCTTCTTAATATTCAAATTTCTTTTCAAAATATTCTTTTAAATCTGAAATTTTCACTCTTTCCTGTTCCATTGTATCACGATCACGAACAGTTACACAGCCGTCTTCTTCGGAATCGAAATCATAAGTAACACAGAAAGGAGTTCCGATTTCATCCTGTCTACGATAACGTTTTCCGATATTTCCTCTGTCATCATATTCACAGTTATATGTTTTGGATAATTCAGTAAATACTTTTTCTGCACCTTCTGCCAGCTTTTTAGACAATGGAAGCACACCGATTTTTACCGGTGCCAATGCCGGATGGAAATGCATTACGGTACGCATATCTCCACCTTCTAATTCTTCTTCATCGTAAGCACTGCAAAGGAATGCAAGTACCATTCTGTCTGCACCCAAAGATGGTTCAATAACGTAAGGAATGTATTTTTCTTTCTTTTCGTCATCGAAATAGGACATATCTTCACCAGAAGTATTCTGATGCTGTGTTAAGTCGTAATCTGTTCTGTCAGCTACGCCCCACAGTTCGCCCCATCCAAATGGGAATAAGAATTCAATATCAGAAGTTGCTTTACTGTAGAAACATAATTCTTCTGGTTCATGGTCACGAACACGCATTTCATCGTCTTTGATTCCAAGAGTCTTTAACCAGTTTACACAAGTTTCTCTCCAGTATTTAAACCACTCTAAGTCAGTTCCCGGTTCGCAGAAAAATTCCAATTCCATCTGTTCGAATTCTCTGGTACGGAAAGTAAAGTTACCTGGTGTAATTTCGTTACGGAAAGACTTACCAATCTGTCCAATACCGAATGGTACTTTCTTTCTTGATGTTCTCTGTACATTTTTAAAGTTAACAAAGATACCCTGTGCTGTTTCCGGTCTTAAATAAACAGTATTTTTTGCATCTTCTGTTACTCCCTGGAAAGTCTTAAACATCAAGTTAAACTGACGAATATCTGTAAAATTATGTTTTCCGCAAGTTGGACATGGAATATTGTGTTCTTCTACAAAATCCTTCATCTGTTCCTGACTCCACGCATCTACAGAGCCAGATAATTCAATATTATTATCTGCGCAGAACTCTTCAATCATTTTATCTGCTCTAAATCTTTCATGACATTCTTTACAATCCATCAATGGATCAGAAAATCCTCCTAAATGTCCGGAAGCAACCCATGTCTGTGGATTCATTAAAATTGCGCAGTCCAAACCTACATTGTATGGATTTTCCTGAATGAACTTTTTCCACCATGCTTTTTTTACATTATTCTTCAGTTCTACACCAAGATTTCCATAATCCCATGTATTTGCAAGTCCACCATAAATTTCTGAACCCGGATATACAAAACCTCTTGATTTTGCCAGTGCAACAATTTTATCCATTGTCTTTTCCATCTTTTTATTATCCTCCATTTGTTTCTTACTTATATGCAATATATGCCAAGTCTTCTTCGCTCTTTAAGCTTACAGAAGCACTCTTTTTTCCAGTAATTTCTACATTATCTGTAATGGCAACGATTTTTCCGGGTACAACTACGTTTGTGTTTTCTGAAAGTACCACAATCTTTGCATCTTCAGATATTACAGCATCTTCTGTGGTGATTTTGCCGTCTGTTACATCCACAAAATTGCCGTCTAAACCATAAATTTCTTTTGCTGTCACTGCATCTCCACTGTAAAATGTTGCACCATTGAAAGCTGTATATGCTTCACTGTTTGCATATTTTATCTTAACTTTCACATTGCCGGCAGAATCACATTTGTAATCATCTAATGTAACCGCCCCTTCCCCCTGAGTGGTATTTACTTCTGAGATTTCAGTTTCAATCATTGACTTTAATTCATCAGCATCGTAATAGCTCTGGTCTAAAACACTTACCAACGTGGAGCTGATGCTGCCATCCTTTGCTATCTGAACAGAATCACCCTGCTCTGCAACTTCATTTCCTCCTGTGCATCCAACTAACATTACTGCTGCCATAAGCACAAGCACTATTTGACTTAATCTTTTCATAATATGCCCTCCTACTTACCGTAACCATTATACCCATTCTATTTTATATTTTCAACCACAAAATATAATTTAGAGGTTTTTTAGAAATTCTTCCGTCTTAAATTCCCTATCAATTACTTTATTTTTACAAAATTCTATTACTTTTTTCATTTGTAGAAGTACCTGTTCGGTCACCTGAAAAGTATACAACCGTTCCACGGGTGTCCCGGCAATATACTGCAATGTATATAGGGTAGACTGTGATAATTCCTGAATCCGCCTGTGCTCCCCTACACATTCGTCACATATAATCACAAAACGCTCGCTGTCAAAAAAGGCACTTTTTGCTGCTTTTTGACACGCACTGCACTGAAAAACATCCGGATATTCGCCATTTATCACCATTGCTTTCCATTCAAATATGTAACGTACCAGCTTATTATCCAAATGGGGTGAAAGCAACGCCCGCATGGTCTGATACAATAATTTCAGCATTTCCCTTTCATCATTGTTCTCTCTGGTAAAATAATCTGCAATCTCCAGAAAATACATACCATACCATGCACCTTCCAAATCCGTTCGAAATTCGCTGAAATAATTTTGTATTTCTGCCTGCCTTACGGTATAGCTGTTTCTTCCTTCATATAAATAAAAGGTACCAAAAGCAAAAGCATTGCTGGCGGCAAGAAGACTGCTGTTTTGTCTTCTCGCACCTTTGGCAAATGCTGTTATCTTTCCTTTTTCTTTTGTTAACAACACAATTCTTCTATCGTATTCGCCAATAGGCTGTGTCGCTATTACCATGCCCAGCACTGTACTCATTTGTGCCATTGTCACTCTCACCTGTCTGCTTATTTTTTATTTCCTGCTTATTACAATAGGATAGGTAATCCTGTACACTTCCTGTCATAGTAAACTTCTGCCAGTCTTTATCCATGAGCTTGCCCCCTAATCTTTTTATTCTAAGATTAGTATAAGCCATAGATTTTCTTCTATACTATTCAAAATCTGCCAATTAGGGGCTATATTTCCTTTTTATCGTATCCGAAGTTTTTCATTAAGAAATCACTGTCACGCCAGTCTTTCTTTACTTTTACCCATAATTTTAAATTTACCTGCGTATCTAAAAGACGCTCAATTTCATAGCGGGCAGCAGAACCGATTTTCTTTAACATCGCTCCGCCTTTTCCGATAATAATTCCCTTATGAGAATCTCGTTCGCACACAATGGTTGCATCGATATCCACCAGTTTTCCATCTTTTCGATATTTCATCTGGTCGATAGCAACAGCAATTCCATGTGGAATTTCTTCATCCAGACATTTCAATGCCTTTTCACGTATCAATTCAGCTACAATCTGACGTTCCGGCTGGTCTGTGATAGTATCTTCATCATAAAACATTGGACCATAAGGCATATATTTATAAATAACCTCCAGTAACGTATCAGAATTTTCTCCCTTTAAGGCAGATACCGGCACGATTTCCGCAAAATCATAAATTTTGCGGTATGCATCCATAAATAAGAGAATTTCTTCTCTCTTTACGGTATCTATTTTGTTGATAATAAGAATTACCGGAGTTTTTACACGTTTCAACTGTTCCGCAATGTGTCTTTCTCCTGCTCCAATAAAGGTAGACGGTTCTACCAGCCAGAGTACCGCATCCACTTCGTTCAATGTGGACTCTGCCACCTTTACCATATACTCTCCCAATTTGTTTTTTGCCTTATGAATTCCCGGTGTATCCAAAAATACAATCTGTCCCCGCTCGTCTGTGTACACGGTCTGAATACGGTTTCTTGTTGTCTGTGGTTTATTGGACGTAATTGCAATTTTCTGTCCAATCAACTGATTCATTAAGGTGGATTTCCCCACGTTTGGTCTTCCTATTAAGGTTACAAATCCTGATTTTGTACTGTTACTGTTTTCCATGTTTTTCCTTTCTTTTCCCTTGTATTGTCTGTAAGAAGTTCTGTTTACTCAAACAGGTTCTTCACTTCTTTAAATAACTGTTTTTGTTCTTCTATTTTCTCTTCGCCACCAATAACGCACAGGTTTTTCGGTTTCAATACTGCCTGCACATGTGCTTTCAATGCTCTGATGTCGGAGTCTTTTGCTGTCAACACCTGATCTCGTTCCTTCTGCACATCCTCAAACGTCAGATTTGTTAAATAAGCAGTCATGGAACGATTTCCTCTGGCATATGGATTCAGTGGTGTATCCATATCACTGATGGTTCCAATAATATATTTTGTCATATCTCTTTCATCTGCTTTAAAGCTTTCCACATATTCTGTGGTGCGTTCAAAAATTTCATTGGTATTTTCCAAGTTTGGATCACGATAGGAAGCAAAATAGCTGTCACCTAATCTTCCAAAACCACTCATACATCCATATGCGCCGCCTTTTACTCGCACATTGTTCCACAAATAATCATAACTGAGAATTGTTTTCAAAATCCTAAGAGCTCCGGTGTATTCCAATCCTTCCTGACAGAAATTTCCTGCTCTGGATACATACTGCACTTTAGAAGATGTTTTATAGCCTTCATTCAACTGTTCTAAAGGAAAATGATATGTTACAGCTTCTTTATTTGAAGTTCCAAGGCTTTCCTTTAATGCTTTTACCTCATCTTCCAATCCTGTCACGCCTTCTGCCTGAGCAGTATAGGAAACAACTAAATTATCTGCTGTGAAAATATAGGAAGCTGTTTCCTTTAACTTTTCAATCACTTCCCCTTTACACTGTGCAAAGTTCTTCTCAATCTGCTCTACCAGTTTGTAGAAGGTAATTCCACTGGTTAATTCAGAAAGATATGCGGTATTTGAAAAATATGACATAGCTCTCATCACTGCAGTGGTATGCCCGCTGGATGTAAGACTCATCTGTAATCTTGACTTTAACTGGGCAATAATTTCATATAAACGTTTTTCATCTTCGAATTTTGATGTAAGCAACATCTCTTTTATCATTTTGAATGCAAATGGTAATTTGTCGTACATAACCTTTGCCTTCACTTCCATGTATGCTTTATAAGCTCCACGCTTTTTCGTATCAGAATAACTGTTAAAGGACACACTGATACCACCGGAATACATGTTGATTTCATTAAAGAAATCTCCATAGGTGTAATGTTTGGTGTCTACCATTCCTAAAATGTATTTTAACATTCCCACATAAGGAAGTAAGTCTTCCGGCACTTTATTAATATCAAACAAAAGATTCAGATAGCCAATGCCATTGGTAAACATTTCCTGATGTAAACATAAAGTATCATCAAAATGAAGTTCTTTATTTTCAAATTTCAATGCGTTTTTACGCATATCTTCTCTGGTAAGCATTGGAATTTTCAAAATATCTTCCATTGGTGTTGGTTCTTCCTGATATTTCTCCAACGCTTTTGTCTTTTCCACCAGTTTTTCTACTTCTTCGTCATCTAAGGTCGCTTTGTATGCTGCCAGCTTTTCTTTTACTTCATTTTCAATTTTGGCTGTCAGACCCTTTTCCGGCTCAATCACAACTAAGGCTGCATGCTGGTTATTTATCATATACTGCTCTACCAGCTTTTCATAATAGTCTGTTTCCACCATTTCTTTTAAGAACGCAAAAGTTTCATTCTCTTCAATATGAATAAATGGTTTACTTTCGTCATACAACCAGCTGTCTAATGCCTGAAGCCCATACATTAACCCTTTTGGATAATTTCCAAAATCGGCTTCTCTGTAGCGGAATTCATTATAATTGATTGCTGCACGAAGGGAATCCTTATTAATACCATTTGTAACCTGCTCTTTCAGCACCTTCTGAATCACTTCTAAAAACTCATCTTTACTAGAAGTATTAGAATTTTTGGCAATAATGGAAAACAGCGGCTGATATACTCCGTTATCGTAAGAGCCCATAATATCTTTACCAATTTTTGCATCCAGCAATGCTTTCTTTAATGGTGCTCCCGGAGCGGCAATCAACGCATATTCCAAAATCTGAAATGCCAGATACAATTTTCTATCCAACGCTGTTCCTATGGAATAATTGTAAGAAAGATAGGTATTATCTTCTTCTGTTTCTTCATTGGTAATGGAATATTTTTTATATACTTCCGCCGGCTTTTCAAACGGCTTCTGAGGTTTGATTTCTGAATCGATATTCATTGCATCGTATTTGCTTAAATATTCTTTGTCTAAGAAAATCAGTTTTTCTTCCATATCCATATCACCATACAAGTAAATATAGCTGTTGGATGGATGATAATACTTACTATGGAAACCTAAAAACTCAGAATATTTTAACTCCGGTATAGATGCCGGATCACCGCCGGATTCAAAAGAATAGGAAGTATCCGGATACAATGAATTTAATATTACACGGTCCAACACTCCTTCCGGTGAAGAAAATGCACCTTTCATTTCATTATATACAACACCGTTATACTTTAATTCTCCATCCTTTTCTTCCAAATCATAATGCCAGCCTTCCTGACGGAAAATCTCTTCTTTTTCATAGATATTTGGATAAAATACCGCATCCATATAGACATGCATCAGGTTCTGGAAATCCTTATCATTGCAGCTTGCAATCGGATATACGGTTTTATCCGGATAAGTCATTGCATTTAAGAAGGTATTTAAAGAACCTTTCGCCAATTCAATGAACGGGTCTTTTGCCGGAAAGTTTTTAGAACCACATAATACGGAATGTTCTAATATATGTGGAAGTCCGGTATCATCTTTTGGTGGTGTACGGAATCCGATATAAAACACTTTGTTTTCATCATCATTGGACAAAAGCATAAGCTTCGCTCCACTTTTCTTGTGTTTCACCAGATATCCCATGGAATTTAAATCAGGTATCTTCTTTTCTTCTACAACTTCATATTCTTTTAAATCACTTATTGCCATTACATTTCAAGCGGTAAAACCGCTATCTCCTTTCTATTTTCTAGTATCCATTATTTATAAAAACATTCTATTTTTTCTATTCCTTCCCTATTAAGACTCAAATCAAAATAGGAAAGTATGGTTTCTGCAATCTGAGCAAAGGTTTCCCTTGTTCCGTAATTGCCCGGACGCACCCTGTTTCCATACACAATTAATGGTGTGTATTCTCTAGAATGGTCGGTGGATGGTGTTCCCGGGTCGCAACCATGATCTGCTGTAATAATTAAAACATCTTCTTCTCTCAACTGGTCAAGAATTTTGGTTAACTGATGGTCGAATCTGCTCAACGCCTTGGCATAACCATGTACATCATTTCTATGACCATATAACATATCAAAATCCACAAAATTAACAAAACAAAGCCCTTCAAACCTTCGCTTCATAAACTCCAGAGTCTTTTCCACGCCCTCATCATTATTTTTTGTATATACGTGTTCTGTAATTCCTTTTCCTGCAAAAATATCATTAATTTTTCCTACCGCTAATACTTCTTTTCCATTATTTTTCAAAATATCAAGCATGGTATCTGCCGGTGGCTCCAATGAAAAATCATGACGATTGGCAGTTCTTGCAAAATTCCCAGGTTCTCCTGTAAATGGACGCGCAATCACTCTGCCAACACTGTGTTCCCCTTGCAATATTTTTCTTGCCATTCTACAAATATCATATAATTCTTCTACCGGAATAATTTCTTCATGGGCTGCAATTTGAAATACACTGTCTGCAGATGTATAACAAATCAAAGCCCCTGTTTTCATATGTTCTTCCCCGTAATCTTTGATTACTTCTGTTCCGGAATAAGGCTTGTTACAAATTACTTTTCGTCCAGTAGCCTGTTCTAAAGCCTCTATCACCTCTTTTGGAAATCCATTGGGATACGTAGGCAGTGGCTTTTCTGAAATTACACCTGCAATTTCCCAATGCCCTATCGTAGTATCTTTCCCTTTTGAGCGTTCCGTCATTCTGGCTACTGCCCCATTGATGTTTTCCACCGCTTCTTTGCAATCCACACCGTCAATGCTAAACAACCCCAGACTCGCCATGTTAGGCATATAAAACTCTCTGCTTCTTGATACCGATTTAATAGTATTTCTTCCCACATCTTGAAATTCTTCCGCATCCGGCATTGGTCCAATTCCAAAACTGTCCAAAACAATTAAAAACACTCTTTTCACAGAAATCACGTCCTTTCTCGTTATTTGTATTGTAACAGATTTCTAACAAAAAAGAAAGCCGTGAATTCATCACGACCTTCTTCTTCCTAGCATTCCCTATTTCTTAATTTTAAATTTATCTACCGCATTAATTAATTCCTGTGCAGTTTCAATCGTTTCACTGGACATTTCAGCCACCTGTGTACTGTTTGTATTAATAACTACCATGTTTTCAGAAATCTTATAGGAGTTATCCGATACTGCTGTTACTGCAGAAGACAATTCTCCTAATGCTGTACTAATGTCATTCATTGCTGATGCATTTACTTCTGCAATATGATTGAAATTATCCGCAATTTCATTAATCGAAGTACCGGAACTCTGATATTCTTCTGCCACTGCAAGCATTCTGTCAAAGATTTCCATAATATCTGTTTCAAACATATGTACCAGTTCACTGGAAGCACCGGATAACTCCTGTACCGAATTCAAAACGTCCTGCAAACTAGACTGAATTTCATTTGCTGCATCTGTAGTCTGTTCGGAAAGTGCTTTTACCTGTCCGGCAACTACCGCAAAGCCTTTACCGTGTTCCCCTGCTCTTGCTGCTTCAATATTGGCATTTAATGCAAGAAGGCTTGTTTCATCTGCTACGGATAAAATCAGGTTTGACATAGAAGAAATATTCTCGATTACTTTTACTTTTTCTAATGCCACCTTTAATTTTTCACTACATGCGATATATTTGCCTTCTACCGTATCTTTCGCCTTTACGGTATCGCTATGAATCTTAGCAGAACTGTCGCTGATATCTTTCGCTAATTCCAATGCATGTCCCGCTTCCTGTGCAGATACCTTTGTATGATCATTTACTTCATGTGCCATTGCATTTAACTCTGTCAACGCCGCGGAAGATTCTTCCATGTTGGAAGTAATATTGGTAACCGCATCGGCTGTTTCACTAATCTGACCAAAGATATCCGTTAACATATCATTGATTTTTTCGTCTGCCCGATAAATATTCTCACTGCTGGTATATACATTTCCTACAATATCGTTCAAGGTTTCTACCGTTGAATTCAATTCCTTTACAGCTTCACCAAACTCATCATTACTTTTTGGCGTATCAGAATAGGTAAGATTGTATTGCGCCATTTCTTTTGCAAATCTGTTTACCTGTCCTACCGCTCCGGAAATCCATCTTCTGATAAATACAGAAATCACACCACCTATTACAATGGCAAAGATTGCTACAATCAACTGAATCATGCTGAGTCTTTCCAACACTGCAAGCACTTCTGACTGTTTCACTGTAATTGCCAGTAACCAGTTAGTTCCTTCTAACGGTGTAAACGCTGTTAAGTATTCTTCTCCATTAATTTCAAAGGTTTTCACGCCTGTATTTCCAGCAGCAAGTTCTTCCGTCAATCCGGCAAAGCCTGCGTATTCTGATGTTTCATCTGTAATCGTTACCTGATTATATACAGTACTCATGTCTTTGTTTGCAACAAACTCACCGTTGGCATTTATAAGGAAGCCATATCCGGATTCACCATTTTCAATATCCTGAACGGAAGTATTAATTTCATTCAGACTAATTACACCACAAATCGTACCAAGTACTTTATCCCCATCTTTAATTGGCATAGTAAGTGTTGTAATAGAACGTTCCTTTTCGCTTTCTACAAAAGGTTCTGTCACCACTCGTACATCACCTTTAATCATCTGATAAAATTCTTCTCCTGACTGGTCTTTTACCGAGCCATCTTCTGCATAATATCCCATACCTTCATTTGTCATAATAAAGATATGTTCAAATCCAAGAGGCGCCGCTTTTTCTTTCAACACAGGTTCTTGCTTTTCCAATCCATAGACTGTATTTCCGGCAAAGCTGAAATGTACTCCAGCGCCTGATATTTATTTGCAATAATGTTGGAAAGAAGCTTTTCAGAGGAAGCAACCTCTCTTTGTAAATTGTCTTCTGTCAATTTAATAATATTGTTACTCATCATATTAAACGAAAGAAGTGAATTAATTGCTGTAATCCCCACAACAAGAATAATAATTACCGCCAAAATCTTATTTCCCGCTTTCACTACTCGACGGCCGGTAGCTGCGGTTCCTTTACCTTGCGTCATAGATAACCCTCCCATATATGTATTTTATCTGATTTCTCATTAGGTATATTTTATCATATATTCCCTTGTTTTTCACCTCTTTTTTTTTAATTCTCTATATTTTTCCATATTTTCTGACTTTTTCCATTTTCAAAAAACAGGGCCTTGTGCCGCATTTAGCGGTTACAATGCCCTGTCTTTGCATTATCTGATTTATTTACTACAGATAAATTGTATTATGCTTTTTTGTAAGATACTTTAGAACCAGCACCTTTGCTCTTTAAAAGTTT
>CAYVCL010000061.1:0-16975 GCA_964450185.1 uncultured Lachnospiraceae bacterium
TATGAATAGGACACCCTTGGTCTTGGCTGTATCCTTCCCACTACTAGGGCGGATTAGGGACTTGCACCCATTAGCGACGTGCGCCGCAAGGCGCACTACAAAAAAATCGAGCAGTAGGAAAGTTCGCTTTCCTCCTTCTGCTCGATTTTATTATTATTTACCGCAACATTTTTTATACTTCTTACCACTTCCGCATGGACATGGATCGTTACGTCCAACCTTTGGTCCTTTTACAATAGTACCGGAAGCTTTCTGTTCTTTGTAAAGTCTTCTACGTTCTTCTGCTGTAAAAATTGTTTCCCACTGTGGAAGTTCATATAACCAGTCAGCTTTTGCATCTACCATGTTTTTATATAACAATTCTTTGTCATATTCCAAGTTAACTACTGTGTCTTCTTCCATTTCTTCGATTGGGTTTGCAACTTTTAAGCTGTCGTTAATTCCATCTAAGAAACCTGTCATGTTAAATACGTCTGTACCGTATTTTTCTGCCAATTCCTTTACAGTTCCTTTATTTTCCTGATCCGGAATCTCTAACAATTTTTCATAAATTCCTTTTTCCAATAAAAAGTAATTGCTCCAAAATCTCTGTAATGTCCCCTTATCTGTATTTTCATTATAGGCAACTTTACGCCACTGTTCTAATAATGCCATTTTTCTTACCACCTTTATCTGATTCATTTCGTTTTCTGTTTGCGAAAAAACACTCCATACTATTGTTATTTATTTTTCCTCGTTTGTCAATAGTTATTTTACTTAATTTTCACAGATTTCACAGCACTGTATCCACCGTAAACCTTTTTTCCTGACACTTTCGTGTAACTGCGCATACGCACATAATATTTGCTTCCTTTTTTCAGCTTTCCTGACTGGAAACTTACCTTTGAAGCCTTGGTTATTGTCTTTTTCTTTACCTTGCTTTGGAATGTTTTATCTGTGGAGTATTGAATTTCATAGCCTGCTACCTCTGTATTTGCACTCCATTCTACTTTCAGTTTGTTACTCTTGCTGGAAATCTTACTAATTTCCGGTGCTCCCACACCAATATCAAAGCTTACCGTCTTTTTGCCTTTAAAGTTTCCCTTTCCCTGAAGAACTACGGAAGCTTTACCGATTGCAATATTCTTTGTGTACGTTACCGTATAATCTTTACCGGATTTCAGCTTTTTATTTCCAAACGATACTTTTACTTTTGGTTTGACTGCCTTTCCAGTATAGGTAACACTCTCCGTCATGGTTACCGTAGCATTTTTTATAGCTGCCTGTTTGATTTCAAAGGTTGTCTTCTGGCTTCCTGTGTAATTTCCTGTTCCAACCACTTCCACAGATGCCGTTCCTACGCTCTTATTCTTGCTGTATTTTACTTTATAATCTTTCCCTGCTGTCAATGTCTTGTTGCCGTCTTTTACTGTAACGTCAGGCTTGATAGCTGTGCCAGTGTAAGTTTTTGCCTTAATGGCTCCTACGGTTGTTTCTGTTATGCTTTTTGGTTGAATTTTAAAGGAAGTTTTTACTTCTCCGGTATAGTTGCCCATTCCGGTCACTGTAATACTTGCATTTCCTGTGTTAATGTTGTTTTCATAGGTCAGGCTATAGTCTGTACCATTTTTCAACGCATATGCTCCATATATCGCCTGAATATCAGGTTTTAACTCTGCACCGGTGTACACCTGCGCCTGGGTAGCCAAAAGAGTAACATCCTTTAATTCTCTTGGCAGAATTGTAAATTCTACCGTTGCTTTATCACAGAAATTTCCGATTCCTTTTACCACGATAATTCCGGTTCCGGCATCCACATTATTTTCGTAGGAAATCTCATAATCTACGCCTTCCTTTAATTCTACTTCGTTCAAAAGTAACGTTGGCTTTGGCTGATTTTCCTGACCTGTGTAGGTAAATACCTCATTACAGAACTTATCTGTCTTTTCGATTGGTCTTTGTACAATGGAAAATTCTACTACTTCACTGCCGGAATAGTTTCCGATTCCTGTAATATAGATTTTTCCAATTCCGATTTCTACGTTTTCTTCGTATTCCACCAGATAGTCTTCGTCTTTTACCATTATAGTGTTATCATGACGCAACGTAAATTCCGGTTCTATCGCTGTTGCTGCATAGTACTGATTTGGAATCTTGGATACATCCACATATTCCACATCTCTTGGAACAATTTCGAACTGTGTTTTTACAATTCCCTGATAATTTCCCTGGAAAATCAATTCTACACTTGCAGTTCCCACATTTTGATTTTCTGTGTATGCAACCGTGTAATCGGTTCCCTGAACCAGCTGATAATCGCCATCTCTAATAATAATGTTCGGTTTAATTTCTCTTGCCGTATACACTTGAGATGCAATGGTTTCCACATTTACGTTTTCGCTGTCACGAACCCGGATTGTAAAATTCTTTTCTATCTGACCTTTATAATTTCCTTTACCGTAAATCATTACCGTTGCGGTTCCTGCATTGATGTTGTCTTCATACGTTACCACATAATCTTCGTTTTCTATCAGTGCAGTGTCAAGGTCCTTATCATATACGGATATTGCCGGTTTTTGTTCAAATCCGTTATAATCTCTGTCAGAAATTTCTTCTACCTGCAAATTATTAATCGGCTTAGGCTCAATAATAAAGGTTTCTTCGGATGTTTTTCCGTAGTTTCCATGCCCGGTAATAATAATTTTTGCAGTTCCTGCATTGATATTATCCTGATAAACATAAGTATAATCCTGTCCCTGTTTTAACACAGTGGAACCATCTTCAACAATTACCGTTGGCTGAATTTCCATACCATTGTATACCTGATTATCAATCGCCCGCATAGCCGTTCTACCGATATGTTTTTCTTCAATGGTAAAGTTTTTCGTAATGGAGCCTATAAAGTTCCCCTTACCGATAATTTCTACTGTCGCCTCTCCAATTTCATAGTTATTACTATAATTCGCTGTATAATCTTTTCCATAAACCAAGCTCATACCTTCAAAGGTAATATCAAGATCCGGGGTAATTGCCTGACCGGAATATACCTGATTACGTATATCTGCGATTGTGGTTGTAGTTATGTCTGCCTGATTAATTTTAAAGGTTTCTTTTATCGTTCCGTCATATTCGCCTTTTCCCTGCAGAGTTACCATTGCTGTTCCCGCATCGGTATTACTGGTATAGGTTACGGTATAATGTTTTCCTTCTTCTAATACATCGCTTCCATAAACTGCTTTAATCTCCGGTTTGATTTCCTGACCGCAGTAGGTCTGCTCTGCTATGTTTTCTACGTTCACTGTAGCCATGGATTTAAATGTCCCTGTGGTATACAGCGTAAATAAAATCACGCTTCCTTCTGCCACCTGATATTTATAGGTTGCAGGCAATGAAGTATTTACAAAACGTAACATCCCGTCTGTTATTGTCGCATTTGTCAGTTCACTTACCTTATCTTCTTCAAAATCAGAAAGCTCCGATAAGTACAAAACAGGACTTTCTATCGTACGCTCACTGTTTTCACACAAAAACGTAGTCAGATTCTTATTATTACTGATATCCAAATGCAATAATTCATTGTTGCTACATGTCAAGGAACTCAACATGGTATTGGCACTCAAATTCAAATTCTGAATTTTATTGTTTCTACAATCCAAGCTGGTCAGACCAGTGCTTTTCTTTACATTAATTTCCTTAATCTGGTTATTACTGCAATCCACCTGTTGCAGTCTTTCAATATTGCTTAAATCCAGCACTTCCAACTGGTTATCGCTGCAGTCTAACACTTTTAAACTATTATTTGCACTCAAATTTACACTCTGCAGACGGTTTCCCTCGCAATTAATTGTTTCCAGATTTGGATTGTTTTGGAAATCCAGAGTTTGTATGATTGCCCCATCACAATAGACTTCTTTCAAAGCGCCATTTCCACTTAAATCCAAACTCTGCATTCCGTTCTGTCCACAGTCTAATATGGTCAACTGAGAAGCAAAGGTCACATTTATTTTTTCAATTAGATTATTTCTACAGTATAACTCTTTTAAAAAGCCACAATTTTCAATGGCTAGTTCCCCAAGCATGTTATCTGAACAATCTATAACCTTCAACTCCAGATTATTACTCACATCTATCGCTACCAATTTGTTGTTTTTACAATATAGCTTGGTAAGCTTTTTATTGCTGCTCAAATCCAGTTTTGAGATTTGATTATCATTACATTGCAGAACTTCCAAATTGACAAAATTTTCAATTCCATCCATATCTGCAATGCCAAGACCATCCACATTCAGCCCTCTCACTGCCCCAATTTCTGTTGTAGAGAGTTTTCCATTTCCATTCAAATCTACGCTTCCTGCCATATATTCCTGCAATGCCGGATCCTTAAACAGTGTTTCTATCGCAATTCCCTCAACTGCATCATTTGTTTCTTCTGCATATGCCTTCAAACTGCCATTTGGACAAAGCATCGCATCGGAAAGCAGTAAGGTTCCCGCCATAACACTTGCGGTAATTCTTTTCCACCTTTTTTTCATGCTATCCCTTCCCCTTTCTAAAAAAACCATTATTAATTTATATCGGTATTTTTTCGCCGGATATTAACATCTAAAACATCCCTTGAAAAAAAGTATAATATTTTATATAATGTTACTATTATATTTAAGTTTGGAGTGAGATAAGTTGGAATTAACTGCACAGAACAAGAAAACAATTTTAGACCGGGTCAATGTTTACGCTGATACGGTTCTTCCGGAACGTGATCCTTCCAAGGTACCAATTCGTGTGCAATTAGACGCATTGAAACCTGAAATGGAAAAACTTGCCGAAGAATTCAATGTAAGTGTGGAAGATATTTTCATTGCATACATGGATATGAATACTGAAACCGTTGCCGAAGCAGATGCTAAAGTTCAGGCACAGTTAGATTATATGGATTTTAAATTATAGGTTTTCTTATTTAAAATGAGGTGCGTTTTGAAACGCACCTCATTCTATTTTTATACTGCTTCTAATTGCTCATTGAATGTTCCTACATCTACAGGTCTTGAAAAATAATATCCCTGCATCAAATCACAGCCTATTTTTTCCAGAAATTCAGCCTGTTCCTCTGTTTCCACCCCTTCACAAACCACAGTAATTTCCAACTGTTTCGCCATGTTTACAACACTGGAAACAATGATTTCTTCCGACTTGTTTTCTCCAAAATCTTCTAAAAACACTCTATCCAGCTTCAAAACATCAATGGGCATTTTACGCAAAACATTTAAAGAAGAATAACCAGAACCAAAATCATCAATGGATACTTTCACTCCCAGTTTTTTCAACTCTTTAAACATCCATTCCATTGTTTCCAAATTTTCAATTTCGATATTTTCGGTTAATTCAAACTCCAACAATTCTGGTGGAATTTGATATTTTTCGAGCAACTCTTTTACATAGATTATCAAATTTTGGTTTTGCAAATGTCTTCTGGATACATTCATGGATATTGGCACTACTGTCAAACCTGCATCTAGACGTTCTCTCAAATAAACACATACACTTTCATATACATAATAATCCAACCAAACGACAACTCCCTCTTTTTCGAATATTGGAATAAATTGATTTGGATATATCATGGTTCCATCTGCTTTTTGCCAACGAATCAAAGCTTCTGCCCCTACAACCTTACGATTTTTGGCATCCACCTTCTGCTGATAATATACCTGAAACTCTTTGTTTTCCATAGCATATTTCATGTTTCCAAGAATTTCATACGCTCTCTTTATTTCTTGATCCATTTGTTCCACAAAAACAAGACACGTCCTTTTTGTGTCTTCCGCTTTTTTTCTTGCCATATTCGCATTGGCAACGGCTTTTTGTGCTGTAGCATTTTTATCCTTAACCACATAGATACCGCTATTGATAGCCAATCCGCAATTTTCATATTTTGCTTCCATTTTTTCTGTAAATTCGCGGTTTACCTGGCTTACCTTTTCTTCCATATAATTTTCTATCTCGTCTATTTCCACAATAGCAAATGCAAGTAAAGAATCGTATCCTAACCTTGCCAACAGTGTTTTTCCCTGAAATTCCTCTTTCAAGTGTTCTGCAAACTCTTTTAGCACCTTATCCGCTGCCTCTTCTCCCAAACGCTCTGTTACATATTTTATATTACCAATGTTGGAATAAATAAAAATAGCTCTTTTCTCTACTTCAATGGTCGGCAACATACTTCCAATATTCCGAATAAAGCGTTCATATTTCATCAGACCTGTGTTGACATCATACCCACTCAGGTATTCAATCGTATGAGCAGCTTCTCCATACGCCCTTAACTTCAACAAACAGGAGATTAATATTCTGCACAAAGTCCTGATTGTTTTTACTTCTCCCTGACTCCATATTCTATAATTCTCTTTATCCACAAATACGATATCCCCTATAAAAATGCCATTGTTATATAGAGCACTTTTCAAAATAGATTTCACACCATACTTATGATAATATTGTAAATCTGTTTCTAATGCCTGTTCCTTTTCTTGAAAAGAAAAGCTATATGTATTGCTTCCACTGTCATACATAGACTGCTTTCGATACCATTCTTCTTCGGTATAACGTACTACGCTGTCTAACCTTATTTTTTCTTCCGTATTTGTCCATTCATAGGTACATTTCAAAGAATTTGGCCCGCTCTTCTGTTCCTCAATTAGAACAGAAGACAAGCCATAAAATTCTCCTACTTTTCTTAAAATCATCTGAATCGCAGAGCCGACATCTTTCGTTTCCTCAATTAACTTTAATGCATAATCCATTAATTCGTAATTAAAATCCACCGATTTTTCATCTGAACCGATAACTTTCCATAGTTTGTCCGTTCTTTGCTTACTCAATTCTTTTTGCATTTTTTCATATTCATCCCGGCGATTCTCCTGATATATTTCAAAAGGTGACGCCTTTGTGACGGCTGAAATTGCCAACTCTGCTTTCTGGTGTAAATCCTGACAAGTCATATTTTTTCTACTGGTATGAACAATTCCAATAGAAACTCTTATTTCATAAGTTTCTTTAAATCCCCTTACTGTCTGTTGAAGTCTTTTACAAACTTCTTCAGCCATTTCTTGTACTTCACTTTCCTGCTGAAACCTTCTGGAAAAAATGATAAATCCATTTTTTTCTTTTCGTGCAATAATGTCAAAAGAACCAAATAACATTTGAATATACTCAGCTGCATTCGCAAGAATTTCTCCAATAAAAACATAACCTAATTTTTCATAAAGTTCATTCAAATTGTTGATATCGATAAGGAAAAATGTAACCCTTTCATCTTCCCCTATGCTTTGCAGCTGGTATTCAATATATGTATTTGCCGTAACTTCATTATACAACTTTGTTAAGGAATCTCTCAGCGTACTTTCAAATTCTTCCCCCATTTTTGTGTCGTCCTTTCTATCCCTCTTCCTTTACCCTTCCTTTTCTACTTTAAATTGGCTGATTGCTTTCTGAAGTTCTTCTGCATCTTCACCAAGCCCCATCGCTGCTTCATTTAATTCTCTCGCTGACTGTAACTGAGTGTCTGCTGCTGATTGTACTTCAGCAGATGCAGCCGCAGTTTCTGTCAAACCGGCTGAAATATTTGCAATCGCTTTTAAAGTTTCATCTTTTGCACTTTCAATACTACTTACACCCATTCCGATTTCTTCAATATTTTTTGTAAGCCCTTCTACTTGAGTGCCTATGGTATTGAATACTTCAATCGTTGCTGTTAACGCTTGTTCCTGAGAAGTAACGATATTTTCTGCCTCTTTAGCATTTCCTACCGTTTCTCTGGTTTTTAATTGTATTCCATTTATAATCTGTTCAATCATATGAGATGCTTCCATAGACTGTTCTGCAAGTTTTCTGATTTCACTTGCTACCACTGCAAATCCTCTTCCTGCCTCTCCGGCTCTAGCCGCCTCAATAGAAGCATTCAGAGAAAGTAAATTCGTCTGTGAAGCAATTTCGTTGATGGTATTTGTAATTCCTTCAATGGAATGTGATTCTTTTTCAAGAGCCTCAATGTTATCAATTACTTTTTTGGTAATCTCTGATGTTGCTTTTGCTTTTGTATTCAATTCCCGAATGGTTACAATACCTGTACCAACCGTTTCTTTTGTGGTTTCCGCAAATTCTGCAATCTGAGTCGTACTTTGATTTACATAGTCAATCTTCTCTGATAAGCCACCCATTTTTTTCAAACAGCTTTCTGCATCATGAGCCTGATCTGTAATTCCCACTTCAATGTGCTCTATTGCTTTGGTAATGCTGGTGGAGGATTCCACAAACTCTTCGGATGCTGCGGATACCGCACTGGCGGAATCTGTTACTCTATAAGAAACATCAGCTGATTTACCTACCAATTCTTTAATACTTTGAATCATGCCAGTAATATGATGATTCAGTTTCTTAAATTCATCCCTACGTCTTGTTTCCACCTTTACAGTTAAATCACCTTCAGATGCTTCTTTTAATATAACATTTACATTTCCAATGGCTCTTCCAATTCCATTCGCAAGAATCATTCCGACTACAATCGCTATAATCATGGCAGCTATTACCATGAAAATAGTCATTCTTTCAATTTCTGCCGCCTGTTCCATAATAACTTCTTCCGGAATCATGGTTGCAAGCATACAGCCTGTATTTCCAATCTTTGAATATACAAACATATATTCTTTGCCATCTACTTTGATGTCCACATTCTCTACTGTCGCTTCGCTGTTTAATGCATTTTCATAGAATTCCGTATTGTAAAATACCGTTTCTTCCGATGCACCATTTGCAGTAATTTCTCGTCCATCCGGTGTGACAAACGCACACACGGTTCCTTCCGGAAATTCGATGTTACTTAAAATTCCTTGTACAGAAGACATCTTAATATCCATGGATACAATCGCAACCGGCTTCATTCTATTACCTATTATCGCACGGCTAACTACAATAGCGTAATCGTCTGTAGTTGTTCCTAAAACACTGTCAATGAAATCATGACGTCCGCTCCATACAGCCTTACCTTTTGCCTCATTGATTGTCTGGCCTTCTTCGGTTTCAATAAATGCATCATAATCTTCCAAACGGAAACTTCCCTCGGAACTCAAAGGATTTCCATAAGATGTCAATACATTGACCATATGTAAATTCTCATCTGCCAGAGTATCCCCAAGTAAGCTTTTCTGCAACGTTGCGAAGTTACTTGCTTCCTCTGCTGCTTTCTTCTTATAAGCACCACTATAGTAATTTACCAAAACAGTATCATAAGCAAACTGCTGGGATTTTGTTTCCAGATTCGTCAGCAGTAAGGTGTAATATTCTCCTGCCTTCTGCACTGTATTAACCGTGGATTCTCTGTAGTTGCTAACAATCGTCTTCGATGCTCCATTATAAGAAGAAACACCCAAGATAATAATTAACACAACGGGTATCATAAATGCCGCCGTGAGCTTTATCTTAATACCAAAAGCTTTTGCAACCAAAGGATTCTTTTCTATGAGATTATCCAACTTCTTGTCAAACGCACTCATTGGTTTCACATTCAGTGCTTTCTCTTCACTCATCATTTTGGGAATTTTTTGAAGTTTTTCCTTCTCTTTACTCCAATCTTTTTCCTTTAATTTCCTAAGTGCTGCCATGCTGGCTTCCAAATTAGGTTTTTTCATCTCTTTCGGTGGTTTCTTTTCTTTTGCCACCTTTTTCTCCTTCTTTGGCTTCGTTTTTCCTTCCCCTGCATCCTCTATCGCTTTATCTTCCACTTGCCCACTTTCTTCTGGCTTTACAGCGAATTCTAATTCCTTTTTCTTTCCTTTGCTGACAAAGTTCCCCATTTTCTTTATCAACTTCTGATTCGAAATTTTACTTTTCATGTAAAGTCACCCACCTTCGTATTATATTGTTTTTCATCCTTTCATATACTCTTGTCATGGTTTGCTTCCATTATATCATTTGTACATAATTTTAGCAACAAAAAGCGTATTTTTCGTTTTATTTTACAAAATTTTCGCGAATTTTCGAAATATTCAAAAAAATCCCTGTTTTATACACAACGTATAAAACAGGGATACTTATTCTTCTATTATGATTTATTCTGCATTTTCTTCTGTTTTCTTTTCAGCAATTGCAATTTCCAATTCTTCCAACTGCTTTTCGTCTACCACATCCGGTGCATTTGTCATAAGACAGGATGCATCTTTTACTTTCGGGAAGGCGATTACTTCACGGATACTGTCTACTTTTGCCATAAGCATAATCAGACGGTCAAATCCATATGCAAGTCCTGCGTGTGGTGGAACACCGTATTTAAAGGCATTTAATAAGAATCCGAAACGTTCTTCTGCTTCTTCTGGTGTAAATCCAAGAATTTCAAACATTTTTGACTGTATGTCATTCTGGAAAATTCTTACACTTCCGCCACCGATTTCTGTACCATTTAATACGATGTCGTAAGCTTTTGCACGAACTTCACCCGGTGCAGTATCTAACTTATCTAAATCTTCTTCCATTGGCATGGTGAATGGATGATGCATTGCAACATATCTGTTCTGTTCTTCAGACCACTCTAACAATGGGAATTCTGTCACCCACAAGAAATTGAACTTGTCTTTATCCAACAAATCAAGATTTCTCGCGATTTCCAAACGAAGATTTCCAAGTACATCCCATACTACACTGTTCTTATCTGCTGCAAAGAACAATAAGTCACCTGGTTTTCCTTCCATACGTTCTACGATAGCTGCCAATTCTTCTTCTGTCATAAATTTTGCAAAAGAAGATTTGTAGGTTCCATCTTCGTTGATAGCAAGATAGGCAAGTCCCTTTGCGCCAAAGTCTTTCGCAAAGTTTACCAAAGCATCAATTTTCTTTCTTGGCATATCTCCCTGTCCGTTGGCATTGATACCACGTACAGAACCACCGTTTTCCAACGCTCCTGTAAACACGCCAAAACCGCATCCTGCCACAAGGTCTGAAATATCCTTTAATTCCATGCCAAATCTTGTATCCGGCTTATCGGAACCAAAACGGTCCATCGCTTCCTGCCATGTCATACGCTGAATTGGAAGCTGTACATCAATTCCAATGGCATCTTTAAAAATCTTTTTCAATAATCTTTCGTTTACATCAATGACATCATCCATATCCACAAAAGATAATTCCATATCAATCTGTGTGAATTCCGGCTGTCTGTCCGCTCTTAAATCTTCATCACGAAAACATTTTGCAATCTGGAAATATCTGTCATATCCGGAGCACATCAACAACTGTTTGAATAACTGTGGTGACTGTGGCAGTGCATAGAAATTTCCCGGATGCACACGGCTTGGTACCAGATAATCTCTTGCACCTTCCGGTGTACTCTTAATCAACATCGGTGTTTCTATTTCCATAAAACGTTCTTCAGCAAGGAAATTACGAACAGAAGTTGCCACCTTACTTCTCAACATAAGATTTCTTTGGATATCCGGTCTTCTCAAATCAAGATAACGATATTTCAATCGAATATCTTCTTTTGTTTTGCTGTCTTCTTCGATTGGGAATGGTGGTGTCTGTGCCTCAGATAAAATTCTAAGTTCGGTTGCTCTGATTTCGATTTCACCGGTTGCAAGGTTTTCATTTACTGCACCGGAACGTGCTTCCACTCTACCAACCACGGCAATTACAAATTCGCTTCTCAATTTTTCTGCTTTTGCAAATCCTTCTGCCTTAATATCGCTTTCTTCAAAGATAATCTGCATAATACCGGAACGGTCACGCAAATCAACGAAAATGATTCCACCTTTGTTACGGCTTTTCTGTACCCAGCCCATTAAGGTAACTTCACTTCCAATTTCATTTTTTGTTACTTCTGCACAACGATGTGTCCTTTTCAGTCCTTTCATTGCTTCTGCCATTTTTCTTATCCTCCAATTATTTATCTGTCTTCCAGACAAAGTTGTCTTTCTTCCAGTATGTTATCAACATCTCCACTGCATATCATTCTCTGAAATGCAAGAAAAATTTTCATATCAAAATTCTTAAATTCTTCCGCCATCAATTCCATTGCGGTATCCTTATCAAATGCCTTACGATAAGGGCGTTCCGAAGTTAATGCTGCAAATACATCGCACACTCTGACGATTCTGGCACCATAAGGAATTTCTTTTCCTTTCAGATTATCCGGATAGCCCGAACCATCAAAATTCTCGTGATGATATTTCACTGTTTCCAGTACAAAATCTGAGTATTCAAATTCTTTCAGAATTTCATAACCAATTCCGGAATGAAGGCGCATGTATTTTGTTGATTCAATGCTCAAGGAATCTTCTGCACGTCCATACAAATAAGATGTCAGTTTCAGTTTTCCAATATCATGTACCATTCCTGCATTGGCAAGTTCATTGCACATTTCCTCTGACTCACCCAATTCTTTTCCTAATAGATATGCCAGATTGCTAACATGAACCGCATGTTCTATTCCTTCTTTTAAATCGTTTAAAATTACTTCTTTTTCAGAATCTCTTTCTTCACAATTCTCTTTCATGGCTTTTGAACACTTCCTCCTTACGTGCAATCATTTCATCTACACGACGAATATAATTTGCTACATCCTTTACATTCTCCACGCGAATAATATCACCGGTTTTCAGCACATTTTTTGTCATGGCTCCGGCGCCTGCTGCCATAATGGTCTGCTTTTCTTCCATAATAAGAATATTGTACAAACCAATGTGACCTTCTCTTGCATAGCCTACGTTTTCCAGATTTCCGCCCATATTTTTCTGCCGATAAAGATAATATGGCAACTGTCCCATATTTTCAGCATACTCTGATGCCAGTTTCATCATTTCCTCCGGTGCGGCATTGATATTCTCTGTATAGGACTGTTTCTGTATGTTTAGTCTTGCAGCCCGCTTTAATGCCAGAGAATGTACCGTAAGATTCTGAGGAGCCAGCTTTTCAATCTCTTTCAGCGTGTGTTCCAAATCCTGTAAATTTTCTCCCGGAAGCCCCAGAATAATATCCATATTAATTGTAGGAAATCCTGCCGTTACCGCCATATCATAAGCCCGTATAATATCTGCCACGGAGTGCTGTCTTCCAATGACCTGCAATGTTTTATCATTCATGGTCTGGGGATTGATGGAAATACGCTCTACACCGCAATTTCGCAGTGCCATAAGCTTATCCTTGTTTATACTATCCGGTCTTCCCGCTTCCACGCAAAATTCTTTCACACTGCTGCAATCAAATTTATTTTTAATAAAAGACAGTAATTCTGTCAATTCTTCTGCGCTTAATGTGGTGGGAGTTCCACCACCAATGTATACAGAATCCAAACGCTTATGCTTCATTCGCTGTGCTATATATTCCAGTTCTTTATACAAAGCTTTCAGATATTCTCCTGTCCGCTCTTTCCATATGCCAATAGGATATGATGTAAAAGAACAATATAGACACGTTGTAGGACAAAACGGAATTCCCACATACAAGCTGTAACCTTCCTTATATGGAAATGTATTCAATACTTCCAATTCCCGATTTGCAATTTCTAACGCTAAATTTGCTTTTTCTTCACTGATACAGTAAATTTCCCGAAATGCCTGTTTTGCTTCCTGACTGCTTTTTCCCTGCTCCAGCATAGACATTATAATTTTAATCGGGCGTATCCCTGTCAAATTGCCCCATGGAAGCTGTCTGCCAGATACGTTAGACAATAGTTCGTACAAAAGTCGTTTTAACTGATTTTTCTTTTCCTTACGTTCTTTGCTGTAAAAGAAAATTGTTTTATCTGCCAGAACAGTCCCCTGCTCCTTCATGGTAACTGTAACTTTTTCGCCTTCGTACCGTACCTGCAATATTTTTGTATCTTCCTGAAAGGTTTCCTCTATACCAATGATGACTTTCACGTCTTCTTCCGGAAAAAAAGCTTTCACCAACGTATATACATCATATTGAAAATCATCTTCACTTAACTGTATTTGTATCACTCTGTATGCTCCTTATTATAAAAAAGGATTGTTTGCTTTTTCATGTTCTATGGTCGTTGTAGGACCATGTCCCGGATAAACATACACATTATCCGGTAAGGTAAATAATTTTTCATGAACAGCTTCTGTTAATTCTCTGGAGCTGGATGTTGGGAAATCCGTTCTTCCCACAGACTCTAAGAATAAGGTATCACCGCAAATGAGTATTCCTTCTTCTTCCAAGTAATAACAAACTCCACCGCAAGTATGTCCCGGTGTGTGTATTACTTTTATTTTCATCCCTGCCAGTTCCAAAACTTCACCGTCTTTTACCAGCACATCTGCCTTTGTGGTATAAGGCGTTCCAAACATTGCAGAAACATTTAAATCTGCATTGGAAATCAGTTTTTCCTCGTGTTCTCCCAAATATACGGAAACACCTGCCAGATTACGAATTTCATCTACACCCATAACATGGTCAAAGTGTCCATGGGTTAATAACACTGCCTGAATCTTAAAACCGCGGCCGGTCAGTTCTTCATAAATCTTTTTTCCTTTATCACCCGGATCTACAACCAGTACTTCATTGGTATCTGCATTCTGTAAAAAATAGCAGTTTGTCTGCACTGCACCTACTACCATTCTTCCGATTTTAATATTGCTCATATCTAAACCTTTCTTAACACTACTGCTTTTAGCCTGTAGTTCTTACTATATCAATTATACTTTCTACTTGACGTATTTTATCAATCAGACTATTCAGTTCTTCTTTATTTCCCACTTCAAAGGACATAGAAATGGTTGCCGTTCCCTGTTTGCTGGTGCGTACATTCATAGATGCCACATCAATCTTTCTCTCGGTAAATATTTTTGTAATATCCACAAGCAATCCGGTACGGTTCTGACTGTAAATTTTAATTTCCGCCATGTATTTTTCATTTTTAGATTCGGACGCCTGCCATTCTGCATCAATCAAACGTTCTCTGTCAAAATCCTGAAGATTAATAATGTTGATACAGTCTGTTCTATGAATAGACACACCACGTCCTCTGGTGACAAAGCCAACAATTTCATCTCCCGGCAACGGACTACAGCATTTTGAAAAACGCACTGCCACATCGTGGATGCCTTTTACCACAATACCGCCCTTTGCTTTGCCTGTCGGAAGTTTTTCTTTGGCTTCCGCCACACCTTCTAACACCTGTGCATCCGTAATGACAGATTTGTGCTCTTTGTCATAAATTTCGCAAAGTTTATTAACTACCTGTCCTTCCTTCAGTCCTCCGTGTCCCACTGCCGCAAGCACAGATTCCCAGTCTTTAAATCCATACTTACGCATCACTACGTTCATATAATCCGGCTTTAAAATATCGCTAATCACAATAGCTTTTGTTTTACAATACTGCTGAAGAAGTTCTTTTCCTTTTACAATATTATCTTCTTTCAGCTCGTTTTTAAACCACTGGTTAATTTTATTTTTTGCCTGTGTACTCTTTACTAATTTCAGCCAGTCGCGACTTGGCCCTTTGGAATTTTGAGAAGTAAGTACCTCAATTCTATCGCCGTTCTGAATAATGTAATCGATTGGAACCAATTTACCATTTACTCTGGCTCCTACCATCTTATTTCCCACAGCACTGTGAATACTGTAAGCAAAATCTATCGGCGTAGAACCATTTGGAAGATTCTTTACATCTCCGGATGGTGTAAAGCAGTACACATTTTCTGAAAATAAGTCAAGGTCACTTTTTAACAGATTCAAAAATTCCTTGTTATCAGACATGTCCTTCTGCCATTCCAAAATCTGTCGTAACCAGCTTAATTTTTCTTCTTCCTGTGCTTCTACTTTCTTACCATCAGAAGCTTCTTTGTATTTCCAGTGAGCTGCGATACCGTATTCTGCCGTTCTATGCATTTCATAGGTTCTAATCTGCACTTCAAATGGCTGACCGCTTGGTCCAATCAATGTGGTATGAAGTGACTGATACATATTTGGCTTTGGCATGGCAATGTAATCTTTAAATCTTCCCGGAATTGGTTTGTACATTTCATGGATAACACCAAGTGCTGCATAACAGTCTTTTACGGTTTCTACAATAATTCGCACAGCAAATAAATCGTAAATCTGTTCCAAGGTTTTGTCCTGATTTACCATTTTCTTATAAATACTGAAGAAATGCTTTGCACGACCGTCAATCTGAGCTGAAATTCCTGCGGAAGTAACGTGTTTTTGCACATCTCCAACAATATCATGGACAAAATCTTCTCTGGCACTTTTTCTCAGATTAATCTTATTGGCAAGTTCCTTGTACACTTCCGGCTCTAAATATTTTAGAGATAAATCGTCTAATTCAATTTTAATTTTAGAGATACCAAGTCTTTGTGCAATCGGTGCATAAATATCCATGGTTTCTCTTGCTTTTTCCCTCTGCTTTTCCGGACGCATATATTTCAATGTACGCATGTTATGCAGACGGTCTGCCAATTTAATCAAAATTACACGAATATCTTTTGCCATGGCGAGAAACATCTTTCTCAAATTCTCTGCCTGCACTTCCACTTTATCCATGGAATAGTTTAACTGTCCCAGTTTTGTAACACCGTCTACCAACAGTGCCACTTCAGCCCCAAATTCCTCTGTGATTTCTTCTTCTGTCATTACCGTATCTTCTACTACGTCATGCAAAAGACCTGCCACAATAGTTTCTTTGTCCAGTTCCAAATCGGCAAGAATAATTCCAACACAAAGAGGGTGAATAATATATGGTTCACCCGATTTTCTTGCTTGTCCTTCATGTGCTTCATATGCAATTTTATATGCCTTTTCAATCATAGAAATATCCGCAGATGGATGATATCTGCGTATACTTCCTATCAGTTCGTCATATAAAATATCCGGACTGGTAAAGTCCTGCATTGTTTTTACATTTCCGTCATTTATTAACTTTTCTTTTTCCCCTGATGGTACGCCAATGGTACCCCCTAAATTTTGCATTTCAGGCATTCTCATCATCACTTTTTATGTAAGTTATTTTATC
>CAYVCL010000062.1:0-16790 GCA_964450185.1 uncultured Lachnospiraceae bacterium
TCCTCACTCTGTTTAACAAGTAAATTGTTATATAAATAGTATATCAAAAATCTCAAAAAAGTCTACTGATTTTAGTAAACAAAGTATATCCAATATAGCTTGTGAAGTCAATAGAAGAATTAAACCAAAAATCTAAAAAAAGAATAAATTGACGATGCTGTAAAATTTTTACAAAAGGAGCTGAAATTGAAAAGGAGGATTTTGGGCACAATTCATATTGTGGAAAAAAGATTAGGTAATATATGCCAAAAGTGCCTAAACCCTATTGCAAACAGCCAAAATTTCTGTTTATAATTTTGGTATGAGGTAAGTGGTTCCGGCAGAAAGGGGGAGGAAAACGAAAACAGGAATCATTCTATTTCAAAAGTATAAGCTGTTAGAACGAACAGGTGAAGGCAATGGAAGTGAAGTTTATGTTGCAGAGCATATAAGACTTCATGCCTTAAGAGCAATTAAGTGTGTTGACAAAGCTAAATTTCCCTATGAAAAACTGGTGAAAGAAGTAGTTTATCTGAAAAGTCTGAGTCACTCTGGAATTCCGCTGATTTATGATGTGGAAGAAGATGAGAAGTATTTTTACATAATTGAAGAATACGTACAGGGTGAATCTTTGAAATCCATGTTAGACAGACATAAAAAATTTTCTTTGGAGGAAATCATAGTATATGGTGTTCAGTTGTGCGAGGTAATTGAATATCTGCACGGACAGAAACCATATCCCATTCTTCACTCCGATATTACCCCGGCAAATATTATGATTAAAAATGAGAAATTGAAACTGATAGATTTTGGGAATTCTGTTTACATTACAGGAAAAGAACAGAGCAGGGATGTATATGGTACCATTGGCTATATAGCACCGGAAAGCATGGAAGAAATATCTTATAATGTGAGGGCAGATATCTATGGGGTTTGTGCAGTGCTGCAGGATATGTACAGGCAAATGTCACTGGAGAAGGTGACACTTAAATTTACCAGAAAGAGGGAAAAGTTAAAAAGAATTATTGAAAACGGGCTTTGGAAAGAGGCTGACAAAAGGTATGGAGATATCTGCGAAGTGCTAAGTAAATTAAAAGAATTACAAGAAACGGAAACAGGAAATCTTACCTCGAAAAAAGGAAGAAAACATATGGGAATGACAATCGGCTGTGCTGGAATTACACCCGTGTCAGGAGTTACTACCTTAACTTTTGCCATTGGAGAAGAACTGCAAAGACAGAGGAAGAAAACTGCGTTGCTGGAATTGGGAGAAAAAAGGGATTTTGGCAAGTGGAAAATCTGGCAGGAGGAGCATGGCAGATATATAGAAGCCATAAGATATGGTTTTCGGTGTGAAGGAACAGACTATTATCCGAAAGCGGATAACAATGTTTTGCTGTATGTGATGAATGCTGGCTATGAAGTGATTGTGATGGATTTTGGTTGTTTGGAAGACAAATTTGTAGACAATTTCAGAACATGTAATAGAAAAATTATACTGGGAAATTACAGTGTGTGGAATTATGAGCAGTCCATTCGGAAAATAGAGAGGGTGACAGATGATATGATTACCACCGAATGGAAATATGCAACACTTTGCAGTGATAAGAAAATTTGTACTATGTTGGAAAATAAGCTGGGAATCCAGATACAGCACTTATTACCCCTAAAAAGCCGCAATGTATATGATGGATTCATAAAAGATATCACAGAAAGCACCTTGCATAAGTTTCTTTCTTTTTGAAATTATAAATATATTTCATCTGTTTGGAAGTTACAAAAACATATCACAAAAATGTAACTTTGCAAAAGCATCTGCTTTGTGACTGGCAGAACGGTAGTGCAGGCACCGGTTAAAAAAGGGGATACCCGCATATGGATAAAAGCCGGTGCCTGAATATGACTATCTGGAAGAACAAGCTTTCCGTAGTTTGTTCATTAGGAAATCCATTAAGGCAGAAAATACAATGGTTGCTGCCAGAAAAGAAAGTACTCCTATTAAATAAGGAAGATTTGGTAAAAATAAGCAGAACAAACATATGATAAAAAGCTGATATACATACATTGGATAGCTGATTTTTCCAAGGTAGGAAAACAGTGGAAAAGAAAACAGTTTACCACTGTAGGTAATTTCTGAAAATGCCAGAGTAATAGCTGCAAATAACATAAAGATAAAATAAAAATCATACTGTGTATCTGCAAAATAGGCAGAGCCAGTCAGTACACCAAGAAACAGAACAAACTCTAAAACAGTTAAAACAATCCGCAATAGTTTGGAGAGTTGCAAATTACATTCTTTTAAGTAACTGCTGAGAGCATAAGAAAGAGCACCAAGGCTCATGGCAGCAAATCCTCTGGTTAGGGCGTCAGAAAGCTGAAACAACTGATTTCCGCCCCATACATCCATATGCCCTGTGTTAGCTGAAAAGAAAGTGTATGTGACAAGTACCGACAAAGGAGCGATAATTGTCAGATATAATTTCTCATTATAGTAGGCACAGGCATAGATAAAAAATCCGGCAATTATAAGGGAGGATAAATACCAGGTAGGATAATTCAACAAACCGGAACATTTTAATCCGGAAGCATGAAGAAATAGCAATTCAAAACTATAGCTGAATAAGTTTTTAAAGCTGGTAATCAGGTCAGTGTTTCCTACCAGAGAGGAGGTAAAAAACAACAGAAAAAATGCAGTCAGATAGTGAGGATATAACTTTTTCATTCGATTCAGAGTAAAAAGAAATGGAGATGTCTTTTTGGCTCTGGCTGCTTTCATAATCATAAACCCGGATACCAGAAAGAAAAATTCCGTTCCAATATAAGCACCGGAAAAATAGGGCGCAGACTTAAAGTAAGAATTGCTAAAGTGCATGATGGCAATGGCACAAATAAATAAAAAGCGGAAAACTTCGATTTCCTGATTTCGATTGGCGGTCTTGTTTTTTTTCATGAAAAATACTCCCTTCGTGATTAAAAATCATAAACTTTTATGATAATATCATGTTTCGGGCATATTGGCAATTCACAGTAAAAACCTTTCGGTTTCGCATTGATAAGCGGAAACAAGTGTGTTACTATAGCATAGATGATTATTTTTGGAGGAATAAAAAGACCAGGATGTGGAGGTAAAAATGCGTAAGAAAAAGGGAGTTGCAGTACTGGGAATCGTACTGATGTTTATGATAATTATAGTAGGAATTGTAGGATTTCTGCTTGCGAAAAAATATATGCCTAGCAAAGAAATGGCAGATTTACAGGAGTATTTCGGAATAGAGCAGGAAGATGAGATTCCGGTTATTGTGAATCAGGAAGTTGTTGAAACTAAAGGGATTTTGAGAGATGGTAATGTATATTTTCCATTGGATATGGTAAAGGAACTGTTCAATGACAGATTTTACTATGATTACAATGAAGATATTCTGATTTATACCATGCCTACAGAAATGCATTGTGCAGCACCGGGGGATACCGGTTATACATTGTATGACAACTTTGCAAGCGGCAATAAAACATATGAAAAAGATTATGGTATGCCGATTGTTTTGAAAGAAAATGATATTGTTTACGTGGAAGCACATAATTTCTTGATGGATTATATGTATGATATAGGAAATGTGCAGGTGACAGGAGAGCCGGAGCGAATTGTAATTCAGAAAATCGACTGGTTGCAGAATGCGCAGTATGCTACTATTACAAAGAATACAGCCCTGAGAAAACTTGGCGGTGTAAAAAGTCCTATTTTAAGAAACGTAGAAGAAGGGGAAAGTGTTGTTGTAAAAGAAGTTTATGAAAATTGGGTGGAAGTAGTAACACAGGATGGATTTGTAGGTTTTGTTCAGAGTAAACGTATTAACATGGAAGAAGGGGAAGCCTGGGCGTGTGCAGAAGCCAAGGAAGAACCAGAATTTACAAATCTGGTAAGAGATAAGAAAATCAATCTTGCATGGCATCAGTCTACCAGCCTTCAGGCAAATGCCAAGATTACAGAAGTATTGGCAGGAACCAGTGGAATTAACGTGATTTCTCCAACTTGGTTTGCATTAAGTGATAATAATGGTAACTTTACAAGTCTTGGTGAAAAATGGTATGTGGATACATTGCATGGCATGGGAATCGAAGTCTGGGGACTTATCAGTAACTTTGAACATGACATGAATACGGCAGAAGTATTATGCTACACTTCTAAAAGACAATATCTTATCCGCAATTTGATAGAACAGAGCAAAGGGTTAGGATTGGACGGAATCAATCTCGACTTTGAACAGATTTCGGTAGATTATGGAGAAGACTATATTCAGTTTGTCAGAGAATTATCTGTAGCATGCCGTTTGAATGGTTTGGTATTTTCCATAGACAATTATGTACCTACTGGATATACAGCTCATTATAATAGAAAAGAACAGGGTATATTTGCCGATTACGTGATTATCATGGGATATGATGAACATTACAGTGGTTCAGAAACAGCCGGCTCTGTGGCATCTATTGGTTTTGTAAAAGATGGAATAGAGATGACCTTGCAGGAAGTCCCTGCGGAAAAGGTGATTAATGCCATTCCATTCTACACCAGAATCTGGAAAGAGATTCCGACCAGTGATGGAGTGGTTGAACTGAGCAGTGAAGCAGCCGGTATGGAACGAATTGAAAGACTGTTAAGTGAATTGAATGTAGAGGCTGGGTGGAATGAAGAATGTGCTCAGTTTTATGCAGAATATGAGTTAGAGGGCGCTACCTATAAAATCTGGCTGGAAAATGAAATATCCATAGAAGAAAAAATGAAGCTGATTAAGGAAAATAATCTGGCAGGTGTGGCAGAATGGAAACTTGGTTTCCAGAAAAATTCTGTCTGGGATGTAATTAACAAGTATTTGCAGTAATCGAAAAAATACCACCACGAATGTGAAAAGTATAGAATAATAAAATGAATGATTGTCATATACTGTATAAAAAACATTGGTGATGTGTGTGGTAAAAAAAACGATGGAAACAGTAATGGGCGTTGTGCTGATTTTGGCAATCGCATTGCTGGTGGAGCAGACAAGAGTCCATGAAGTATTCCAAAACGGAGAAGCTGTGGAAACAAAAAAGACGATTGTAATTGATGCAGGACATGGAGGCAGTGATCCGGGAAAAATAGGTATCAACAAAGTATTAGAAAAGGATATTAATTTAAAGATTGCAGAAAAATTAAAAACTTTTCTTGAAATGGAAGATATTCAGGTTGTTATGACAAGGGAAACAGATGCTGGTTTGAATTCGGCGGATGCATCCAATAAAAAGGCAGACGACATGAAGAAACGCTGTCAGGTAATCGATGGAGCAGAACCTTGCTTTACGGTCAGTATTCATCAGAACAGCTATCACGAAGAAGCAATCAAAGGAGCTCAAGTTTTTTACTATGAGCAGTCTGCAGAAGGAAAAGAAATTGCAGAATGTATACAAAGGCACCTTATTGAGCGTGTGGATAACACCAACAAACGTGTTGCCAAGGCAAATGGAAGTTATTATCTGCTTCGAAAAACAGAGCAGCCTACAGTAATTGTAGAATGTGGATTCTTATCTAATTATGAAGAAGCAGAAAAGTTGAATGATGATTATTATCAGGAAAAAGTTGCTTGGGCAATTCATATGGCGATTATGGAACTTTTATAGAGAAATAACATACAGAAAGAAGATAAGGATATGAAAACCGTATTTTTGAAAATGGGAACAGAGCAGACAGGAGATGCAGAATATGTGAAAAATGCAGGTGATTGTCTGAAGCAGGGAGGTCTGGTAGCCTTTCCTACAGAAACCGTATATGGACTTGGTGCGGATGCCTTAAATGAAAAGGCAGCAGAAAAAATATATGCTGCCAAGGGAAGACCTTCGGATAATCCGCTGATAGTTCATATTGCAGAACTTTCAGCCTTAGAAAAAATTGTGGAGGATTTTCCGGATAAGGCAAAGAAACTGGCAAAGGATTTCTGGCCGGGACCGTTGACAATGATTTTAAATAAGAAAGAAATTGTTCCAAAATCTACCACCGGAGGGCTGGAAACCGTGGCAGTGCGTATGCCAAGTCACCCACTGGCTTTAGAAGTGATTAAAGCAGCAGGTGGCTATGTGGCAGCACCAAGTGCTAACACTTCCGGAAGACCAAGTCCGACGCGGGCAAGTCATGTATTAGAAGACATGGATGGTAAAATAGATATGATACTGGATGGCGGAGAAGTTGGAATTGGCATCGAATCCACCATAGTTGACATGAGTGTGGAACCGCCGATGATTTTAAGACCCGGTTATATTACAGAAGAAATGCTGGAAGATAGTATTGGCGAAGTTCTGATGGATCCGGCGCTTATGTTTGTGTCAGAAGGAAAAACACCAAAGGCACCGGGAATGAAATACAAACATTATGCTCCGAAAGGAGAAATGATGATAGTGGAAGGTTCCAGACAGGGTGTGGTTCATACAATTAACAATTTTGTTGCAAATGAGTTGGAAAACAATAAAAAAGTTGGTATAATAGCAACGGATGAAACTTATGCCTGTTATCCCAAAGGCGTGGTAAAGAGCATTGGTTCCAGAAGCGATGATAAAACCATTGCAAGGAATCTGTATGCAGTACTTCGAGAGTTTGATGAAGCCGGAGTGGAAAGCATTTATTCAGAAAGCTTTGAGGAGGCTTCTATGGGACAGGCAATTATGAATCGATTATTAAAGGCAGCTGGGCATAATGTGATAGATGCAGAGCAGGCAGAATTAGGAGGAATATTATGATAGCAATTGGTTGTGATCACGGTGGATTTGATTTAAAAGTAAAGGTAATGGAACATTTAAAAGAGCAGGGAATCGAAGTGAAAGATTGTGGATGTTATAATAAGGAATCCTGCGATTATCCGGAATTTGGACACGCTGTAGGTGAAGCTGTGGCAAGCGGAGAATGTGAAAAGGGAATTGTAATTTGTACTACAGGAATCGGTATTTCCATAGCTGCCAATAAAGTAAAAGGAGTTCGTGCGGCTCTTTGTACAGATTCTCTTTGTGCGAGAATGACAAGATTACACAACGATGCAAATGTACTGGCTTTAGGAGCTAATATTGTAGGACCTGGGCTTGCATTGGAAATTACAGATATTTTCCTGAATACAGAATTTTCAGGAGAAGAAAGACATCAGAGAAGAATTGATCTTTTAGAAAAATAGAATAGACGGGAGGATAAATTATGAGCGGTAAGCGGGAAGATTATATTACATGGGATGAATATTTTATGGGGGTTGCAGCTCTTTCAGCTATGCGCTCAAAAGATCCTCATACTCAGGTGGGAGCATGTATTGTTAGTGAAGACAATAAGATATTGAGCATGGGATACAACGGATTTCCGATGGGCTGTTCCGATGACGAATTTCCATGGGAAAGAGAAGGAGAGCCATTAGATACTAAGTATCTGTATGTAACCCACAGTGAGTTAAATGCTATTTTAAATTATCGTGGAGGCAGTTTGGAGGGAGCAAAATTGTATGTTACATTGTTTCCATGCAATGAATGTGCCAAAGCGATTATACAGGCAGGAATCAAAACTATCGTATATGACAGCGATAAGTATGGAGAAACGCCGGGAACAATAGCATCCAAAAGAATGTTAAAGGCAGCGGGAGTAACCTGTTGTCCTTATGAAAAAACGGGAAGAAAGATTGAATTTAAGCTGTAAATAGAACCGTAGGAGGAAACTAAGAAATGGAAAACAAGAAGTATTATATTACAACGGCAATCGCATACACATCAGGAAAGCCGCATATTGGAAACACATACGAAATCATATTAGCAGACAGTATTGCAAGATTTAAAAGACAGCAGGGATATGATGTATATTTCCAGACAGGGACAGATGAACACGGACAGAAAATCGAAATCAAGGCTGGAGAAGCCGGAATTACACCGAAGGAATTTGTAGACAATACAGCAGGTGAAATTAAGAGAATTTGGGATTTGATGAATACTTCTTATGACAGATTTATTCGTACTACAGATGATGACCATGAAGAACAGGTAAAGAAGATTTTTAAAAAACTATATGACCAGGGGGATATTTACAAAGGACATTACGAAGGATTGTATTGTACACCTTGTGAATCTTTCTTCACAGAATCTCAGTTAGTGGACGGAAAGTGTCCGGATTGCGGCAGAGAAGTACAGCCGGCGAAGGAAGAAGCTTACTTCTTTAAAATGAGTAAATATGCAGATAGATTGATTGAACATATTAATGCACATCCGGAATTTATTCAGCCAGTTTCCCGTAAAAATGAAATGATGAACAATTTCCTCTTACCAGGCTTACAGGACCTTTGTGTATCCAGAACTTCCTTTAAATGGGGAATTCCGGTAGACTTTGACGACAAACATGTAATTTATGTATGGCTGGATGCGTTAACAAACTATATCACAGGAATTGGCTATGACTGCGAAGGAAACAGTTCTGATAAATTCAATAAAAACTGGCCTGCAGATTTACATTTGATAGGAAAAGACATTATTCGTTTCCATACAATTTACTGGCCAATCTTCCTTATGGCATTAGATTTACCATTACCAAAACAGGTATTTGGACATCCATGGTTGTTGCAGGGTGACGGTAAGATGAGTAAGTCAAAGGGAAATGTAATTTATGCTGATGATTTGGCAGATATGTTTGGTGTAGATGCAGTAAGATACTTTGTACTTCACGAAATTCCATTCGATAACGATGGTGTAGTTACTTGGGAATTGTTGACAGAACGCATCAATTCCGACCTTGCTAACGTACTTGGAAATCTGGTGCATCGTACTATTTCTATGTCCAACAAATATTTTAATGGTATCGTAAATTATACTGGTGTATCTGATGCAGTAGATGAAGATTTAAAGGCAGTGGCAACTTCTACTGTAGACAGAGTAGCCGCTAAGATGGAAGAATTGAGAGTTGCAGATGCTATCAGCGAAATCTTTACTTTATATAGAAGATGTAACAAATATATCGATGAAACAACACCATGGATTCTTGCAAAAGAAGAAAAAGACAGACCACGTTTGGAAACAGTATTATATAACTTAGTGGAAGGAATCTGCATCGGTGCGACTTTATTAAAATCCTTTATGCCTGAAACAGCGGAAAAGATTTTTGCGCAGTTAAATACACAGGAAAGAAAATTAGATGATTTGAAGACCTTTGGTTTATACCCATCAGGAAATCAGGTTACAGATAAGCCGGAAGCGTTGTTTGCCCGTCTTGATTTAGAAGAAGTGTTAAAGAAAGCAGAAGAAATCAAGGCAGCACAGCAGGCGGCAGTAAAGACTGAGGAAGAAGAAGGAATTGAAATAGAAGCAAAACCGGAAATCACTTATGACGATTTCATGAAGATGCAGTTCCAGGTTGGAGAAATCATTGCTTGTGAAGAAGTGAAAAAATCTAAAAAACTTCTTTGCTCTCAGGTAAAGATTGGAAATCAGGTAAAACAGATTGTATCTGGAATTAAGCAGTACTATTCCGCAGAGGAAATGGTTGGAAAGAAAGTAATGGTACTGGTAAACTTAAAACCGGCAAAACTTGCAGGAGTATTGTCAGAGGGTATGCTTTTATGTGCAGAAGATGCAGAAGGAAATCTGGCTCTTATGACACCGGAAAAGACAATGCCGGCAGGTGCTGAGATTTGTTAATATGGGTTCAAAAAAGAAAAATAAAAAAAATCCTTTTATGGATGGACTTTTTTATGGAACGCAAATTGTTTTCCTGTTAACCATTGTAGGATGTATTGTATTGTTTTTTGTCAGTGATTACTGGAAAACCACCGTACAGCTTTATAAAGATGCTAAGACTATGGTAGAAAATTCTGACAGAGAAGACTTTTCGGCTTATGAAACCAGTATCGTGTATGACGATCAGGGCGAGATAATTAAACTGGTGAAAAAAGACCGTTTTCAGATATATTTAAATATAGAGAATATACCGGAAACAGCCAAAGAAGCAATTGTCAGTATAGAAGATAAAAAGTTTTATGAACATAAGGGAATTGATTTAAAAGCTATTGCAAGAGCTGCCCTGGCATTGATAAAGAAAGATGAAATTACGCAGGGTGGAAGCACAATAACCCAGCAGCTTAGCCGTAATATTTTCCTGACACATACGGTGTCATGGGAGCGAAAAGTGGAAGAAATTTTTATTTCACTTCGTCTGGAAAAGATTTATTCTAAGGAAGATATTTTGGAGTTTTACTTAAATAATGTATATTTTGCCAATGGATATTACGGAATTGAGGCAGCCAGCATCGGTTACTTTAATAAGTCCAGCAACGAGCTTACCTTATCGGAAACGGCTTTCCTTTGTGGAATTCCCAACAATCCTACCGTGTATGATCCAAGAAAGAATATGGAAAACACGCTGAAAAGACGTGACCGTATTTTGGATGAAATGTTAAAGGATGGAAAAATCACAGAAAGCCAGTGCTTAGAGGCAAAGCAGGAAACCATTACATTAGATAACATGGAAGTACATAGTGCAGGAACCTACGTGGACTCTTATGTAAATTATTGTGCCACTAGAGCATTGATGGAGAAAAACGGATTTGTATTCAAAAATGAATTTGCTAATGAGGCAGAGGAAACAGAGTACAAAGCATTATATGATGAAGAATACAATAGATGGTCTGAAAGCCTTGCGGTTGATGGTTACCGAATCTACACCACGGTTAACCGGGAAATGCAGGAAAAATTACAGTTGGCAGTGGATGAAAGCATGTATGGTTTTGTAACCCAGAAAGATGATGGGGTTTACAATGTGCAGGCGGCTGCCACATGTATTGACAATGATACTGGAAAAGTGAAAGCCATTGTAGGAGGGCGTTCTCAGGAAAATGTGGAATCCTCTTTCAACCGTGCTTACCAGAGTAAAAGACAGCCGGGAAGTTCCATTAAGCCATTGCTGGTGTATGCACCGGCATTGGAAAAAGGATATCATGCAGGCAGTACCTTGAAAGATGTGAAAACAGCAGATGGACCATCCAATTCAGGGAATGCTTATTCCGGAAGTATCAGTCTTCGCAGTGCTGTGGAAAAATCCAGAAATGCTGCAGCATGGAGTTTGTATCAGGCAATCACGCCAAGTTATGCAATGCAGTATTTGCTGAATATGGAATTTACAGGAATTACAGAGGGTGATTATAATTTATCCACTGCATTAGGAGGGTTCACTACAGGTTTTAGTACTGTGGAAATGGCATCCGGTTATGCTACGCTAGAAAATAATGGTGTATTCCGAACTCCAACCTGTATCGAAAAAATTCTGGATTCCAATGGAAATGTGATTGTAGAGAAGGTAGGTACAGAGAAGCAGGTGTACTCTGAAGATACCGCAAAAGAAATGACAGATATCTTAGAAGGCGTTTTAACCAGAGGAACAGGTGCAAAACGCAGATTGAAACATATTACTGCGGCTGCCAAAACCGGAACTACCAATGACAATAAAGACGGTTGGTTTTGTGGATATAGTTCCTATTATACCACGGCTGTGTGGGTAGGATTTGATATCCCGCAGGAATTAGAAGATTTAAGTGGTTCTACTTATCCGGGACAAATTTGGAATACATTTATGGAAGATATTCATGAAAATCTGGAAAACCGGAAAATGAATCAATAGTGAAAGGGAGCAGGCAATTTTGCCTGCTCCCTTTTCGCATCGATACACCTGATTATAACTGGTGATTACGATATTTAGTTAATAATGCCTGAATTCTTTCGCTAGGATCCAGTAATTCACTGATTGAACCATCATGATTTAAAGTATCAATGATGTATGCAATATATTTACTTAAATCACAATTAATATAGTAAGGACGGTCTAACAATTCCTGTGGCTGATAAATTAAGTTAGTAGTCAGAACTCGGTCAATGATACCATCTTCGTAAGCCTTGTCAAACTTGTCCATTCCGTTTGTAAACAAACCAAAAGTAGAACATGCAAAGATTCGTCTTGCTTTTCTTGCTTTTAATTCAGCAGCAACTTCTAACATACTATCTCCGGAAGAAATCATGTCATCGATGATAATCATATCTTTTCCTTCTACAGAAGAACCTAAGAATTCATGAGCCACGATAGGGTTCTTTCCATCTACAATCTGTGTATAATCACGGCGTTTGTAGAACATACCCATATCAAGGCCAAGAACGTTAGCCATGTAGATAGCACGTCCCATACCACCTTCGTCCGGGCTGATAACCATCATATGATCTGCATCAATAGTTAAATCTTTCTGGTCGTTTAACAGTCCTTTGATAAACTGATAAGAAGGCTGTACAGTTTCGAAACCATGTAAAGGAATCGCATTCTGTACACGAGGGTCGTGAGCATCGAAAGTGATGATATTGTCTACACCCATGCTTACTAATTCCTGTAAAGCTAAAGCACAGTCTAAAGATTCACGGTTCGTACGTTTGTGCTGACGGCTTTCATAGAGAAATGGCATAATAACAGTAATTCTTCTTGCCTTACCACCTACTGCTGCAATGATACGTTTTAAATTCTGGTAATGGTCATCTGGTGACATATGATTTTCCTGACCAAAGATAGGGTAAGTAAGGCTGTGGTTTGTAACATCCACCATTAAATATAAGTCGTATCCACGAACAGATTCGTTGATAATACCCTTTGCTTCACCTGAACCAAAACGAGGTACACTTGCATCTAAGATGTAAGAATCTCTCTGGTATCCGGCAAAAGCAAGAGTGGATTTGTGTTCACTTTCCCATTCCTTACGCCATTTTGCTAAATAGTAGTCTACTTTTTCTCCCAAAGGACGGCAGCCTTCCAAAGGAATCATACCTAAAGTCCCTACAGGGATAGTTTCTAATTTGCGATCTTCTCGTTGCAGCATATTATTTATTTCCTCCATATAATTTATTTTCGTTTTGATACATAAATAGTCCCATTCACTGTTAAGTTATATCCTAATAGGACTGAAAAGTCAAGACTTTGAACGTCTTTTTTTCATGCGAATATCTTCACCGATTAATTTTATCAATTTATAATTTCCAGAAAGTCTGGAAAAAGTACGTTCCGAATAGGTTTCACTGATTTTTCCAAGGGAAAGATTTGTAGAAATCATCGTTGATTTTTTTCTCAAAAATCTTTCGTTCATACACAGAAATAACTGTGAAGTGGAAAATGAGTTAGCAAGCTCTGTTCCCAAGTCATCAATAATCAGTAAATCGCAGTCCAGTATATGCTGATATGCCTCTGGAATAGAGTCAGCATTCTGGGCATCGAATTTTTGTTCTGCCAGAGTGTCAAATAACTGGTGGGCAGTAAAGTAAATAACAGAATGACCGGTTTCCAGTAAATCCTTGGCAACGCAGTGGGTTAAAAAGGTTTTTCCAACGCCAACGCTTCCATATAATAATATGTTTTCGAATTCATAATCGAAATTCTTGGTAAACTGCAAACAGGCATCAAAAGCTGATTGGGCAAGCATAAAGGAGTTGGTGCCGGTAGCTTCGTCAATCAGATTCTTGCTGTAGTAGTCCATCTGGAAAGTAGAAAAGTTTTCGCTTTCCAAGGTGGCTTGAAGATTAGACTGCTGGTACAGCAGATTGATCTCTGCCTGTCGAAAACAATGACATTTCTTACCGTCAATATAACCGGTATCCTGACAATCCTTGCAATCACAAATCTCGTTTAGATAATCCTCCGGATACCCGTTGGACAGCAGCAAATTGCGCTTGTCCTCCATAAGAGAATGAATTGCTTCTCTGGTGGTAGAGAGGGTGTCAGTATCCTGTAAAAGCTGTCGCTTTGCTTCTTCCATGGATAAAGAAATAATTTCTTCCTCCAACATCTGGTAAGCTGGAAGTCGATTGGAAATTTCCTCCCTGCGTTTCAGAAGTCTGGCACGGTTTGTCAGTTGTTTTTGTTGATAGATGCGCATAATGGCATCGTATTGTGAATTTGTTAGTGGCAAATCAAAGCCTCCTTTAAGATTTCAAAAGTTCCCGTTCTAATTCATTAAAATCATAGGAACGCTGTTCAAAGTTAAGGAAACGGTTATTTGAATTTGGTGAAGCAGAATTGTTCTGTTTCTTTTGCTGTTTTCTCTGTTCCTTTTCCTGCTGAAATTTCTGGTCTAAAGCCTGAATGTCTGAAAAGTGGTGAACCCCCTGTTCTTTCCAACGAACCAGAATACGGTCGGCATAACCGAAGTTAGGACTATGTATTGCCTGAATGGTACGATTGCAGGCTTCCACGATAATATCCAGTGAAAATCCATAATCGTTGGTCCAAGTAGTAATCATTTCCTGTTCGGCAGGTGCCGGATGACGGTTCTTGATACCAAAGGCTTTTAACACAGCAAAGCAGTTTTTGTTATAGGTATCTGAATTACTTTTTGCCTGCTCCACCGTTGTGATGTTATCTCTAGCCCACGCCAAAGCAGTTGCTTCTATATAATGCATGCTCTTGTGGTCTTTGGTGACGCAGTATTCAATCAGATATTCAATCAGTTCCACTGGGAACTTCAAGCCGTCATAAATATATAAAATAGTGTTAATATCAGTATTGCTTAATGTTTTTCCCAAGTACTGCTCTGCAATAAATAAGATTTCTGCCACATCTGTATTGGTTTTGAAATTTGCCATCTCATCCAGAGTAAACGCATGCTTTTCCGGTTCTTGAAATGTGGAAACCGGTGCAGGAGCAGTGGCAGGCTGCGCAATGGTTTCTGTGTGAATTTCTGTGGCATCCTGCGGCTTGGTAATTGGAAGAAGACGTATGGCTTCGAGTGAATTGTCGCTTCGAAAGGTCAGAGATAAAATTCCCTGTTTCTCCCAAAACTTCAAAGCACGGCACACATCCCGCTCCGTATAGTTTAATTTATCTGCAATGGATACCACGGAAAGCACTTCGCCGGTGGTTACCGCACGTAATAGATATAAGTAGGTTTTCACATATTCACCGTTGGCATCCGACATATAGTAGTCAATAAAAATATTGGAAACAATGGTCACGTCATGAAGTGATTCATTGGTTATGGTGATATTTGTCATGGTATCCGTTCCTTTCTACATAATTCATAGCAATAGAAGGTTTTATATAAACTTTCTATTGTCGTTTTTTGTTGCCATGCATCCGTAGGGAGCTGCCTATGGCAGGTCCTGTAGGTCACTTACCTAGTATAGCATAGGAAATGAAAATTGAGAACCAGAAAATTTTGTACACAACAGAGGACGAAAATCCCCCTGTAAAATGTGGATAATGTGGATAAGATGTTGACATAATAAAAATAATGTCGAGAAAACCCTGAAACTACGCGGTTTTTGACGAATAATGTAAATGTGGGTAACATCGGTTATGTAAACAAAAGAATCCACATGTTAAAAACATAAAAAATGTTGATAAACATGTGGATAATGTGGATAACTATTTTCCAAGAAGACGATTTCCAATGTTTACAACATCTCCGGCGCCCATAGTTATCAACAAGTCGCCTGTTGAACAATTTTCTAATAAAAATGTTTCAATTTCGTCAAAAGAGGAAAAGTAGTAGCATTTTTTTCCTAATTTCTCTATTTCCTGAGCCAATGTCTGGGAACTGATACCCAGATTATCTGTTTCTCTGGCTGGATAAATTTCTGCAAGAACAATATTTTCAGCCAAAGACAACGCTTCTGCAAATTCGTTCATTAAAGCTTTGGTACGTGTATAAGTGTGAGGCTGGAAAACACACCATAAGTGTTCGTGTGGATAATTCTTTGCAGCGTTCAAAGTTGCTTTGATTTCTGTTGGGTGATGTGCGTAATCATCTATAACGGTAACTCCGCTGATTTCACCCTTATATTCAAATCTTCGTTCGGTACCGGAGAATGCCAATAAAGCTTTTTTAGTATCTTCCAGTGAAATGTCCAACAAATCTGCGGCTGCAATGGCAGACAGGGAATTATACACATTGTGCATTCCGGTAACGGAAAGGCTTATCTGTGAAACTGCTTCCCCATTCTTTAATAAGGTATAAGTAGGTCTTCCAAAATCATCGAAAGTAATGTTCTCAGCAGAATAATCAGAATCTTTGGAAGAACCAAAGGTGATAATATTACAGTTTAAGTCTTTTGTAAAATCCGCTAAATTGTCAATGTCACTGGAAATAATCAAAGTACCGTCTTCTGGAAGAAGTGTGGCAAATTTATGGAAGGAGTTGCGAATGTCTTCCAAATCCTTGAAAAAGTCCAGATGGTCTGCATCAATGTTTAAGATAATGCTGATTTTAGGGTAGAAGCTTAAAAAGCTGTTGGTATATTCACATGCTTCTGTTAAAAAATACTGGCTGCTTCCCACACGGATATTTCCGTCAATGGCTTTTAAAATTCCCCCGATGGATAAGGTTGGGTCTGTGTCCGCCTGTAATAAAACATGAGAAAGCATGGAAGTGGTAGTGGTCTTACCATGAGTACCGGAAACTGCAATTGGTGTCTGATAATTCTTCATAAGCTGCCCTAAAAACTGGGCTCTGGTAAGCATTGGAAGATTTCTTCTCACTGCTTCTGCATATTCAGGATTGTCTTCATGAATAGCAGCTGTATATACTACCACGTCAACATCAGCAGAAAGATTTTCAGCCTGCTGTCCAATAAACACCTGAATCCCCAAAGAGTTTAAATGGTTGGTCAATGCAGATTCCTTCATATCGGAACCGGAAACCTTGAAATTTTCCTTTTTTACAATTTCAGCAAGTCCGCTCATGCTGATACCGCCGATTCCTATGAAATAAATATGAATCGGTTCATTGAAATTAATCTGATACATAGTTGTATAT
>CAYVCL010000063.1:0-16373 GCA_964450185.1 uncultured Lachnospiraceae bacterium
TTCTTCTTGCCAACACTACACTCTCACCGTTTTTCATTGTCACGTTTTCGGTTACTTTTTTGACATTGTGAAGATTCAAAAGAATACTTCTATGGCAACGAATAAAATCCATTTTTAACAACTGTGGCTCTAAATCGCTCAATCCTTGATTACAAAATATTTTTCCAGTATAGGTTATTGCATAGCAAAACTTTCCGTCTGCCTGAAAGTATAATATATCATTTGCTAACAATGTTTTTTCCCCATCTGCTGCTGATATGGTGATGTATGTTTCCATGTCCTCCAACATTCTATCCATATATTTTTTCAATTTTTCTTTATCTACAGGCTTTGACAGAAATCCAAAAACATTTTTTCCGAAAGCCTCACTCATCATCTCCTCATGGCTGGTTACAAACAGTATTCTTACATTTGTTCCATGCTTCTCTAATTGTTCCTTTAAATGAATGCCTGACATTTCCTCCATTTCCATATCAAGCAATAACAGATCTGCTTTTTCCATACGTTTCAAATATTCTTCTGCCGAACTGTATTCTCGCACTGTGTATTCTATCTTCTTCTTTTTACAATAGTCTTCCACCGCTTCCCTTATTTGAAAGCGAAATATATCCTCATCATCACAAATTGCTATTGATGTATGCATTTATAGTTAAAACCCTTTCTGTACGTATTCAAACTATTAGTCTTGTTAAATCTTTTTTCTTTATTTAATCACTTTATCTTATATACTACACCAAGGGATATTATCTGTCAACGCATTTACTCTTCCAAAGCACTCCCGTCCCCCCAAGCACCAACAAAATCACAACCGCCATATAAATCATTTCAAATCCCTCCGGCAACACAACCAATATCCCCATCGGAATTCCGCAGGTGACTGCACCTACCAGCATTACAAAAAAGGTGGCTGCACTTTGTTTGACTACTACGGTTTCATTTTCCCAGTCAAATACTGGGAAATGTAGATTGATAACAATTCCTGCCACAGCACTGAATAATATATAAACCGCTGGAATAACTAACAGCCAAACCGTTTCCCAAAAACTCGGACGGAATGTAATAATTGCCAATATTTCCGATACCACATAAAACGGTGCTACCACAGTTAAATCTGCCAGAACTTTTGCCTGAATTATTTTCTCTTTACTCACCGGCAGGGACTGGAGAATCCACCATTGCTTGCCTTCCATGGAAATGGAAACTGAAGTGGTTGGCATCATGGCAGGCATGATTGCCAGCATAAATGGAAATATTTTTCTAATAATCCCTTCTATCTGCAAGGTCTGCTCCATGCTCTCTGCACCATTGATTATATTAATATTTCCTAAGTCTGCTACCAAGAATATAATCGGAAATACTACCATTAAAAAGTATCCTATCATAGTGTTTGTCACATAGATTGTTGAAGCAAAATATCGCTTTATTTCTTTTTTCCAAAGGGCTTTCAATACGGAACTAGTGCCTAACTCTGTCATGTGAAAAGATTTGTTTCCGGCATTGGTGCTTAAGGCAGTGCAGATACTTAAGAAATATTTCTGCAAAACCAAAAGAAACACACCAAATATTCCCAAAGAGATTACTGCAAACAATAAGAAATCCAAAAAGCTGCCGGAAACCATCGCATTTCCCACCAACAATGCCGGCGGATACATACCGCCAATCTGCTGTTCCAACATCCGGGTAAGGTCTTGCAGCACATCCTCCATTGCTACTTGACCGGAGTCAGAAGTAAGCATACTTCCCACAATAATCACACCTACAATGAACATTGTGAGAGCGGTTTCCACCAGACTTTTGTGCTTCATTCTGGAACTGATAGCAGTAATAATCACCCCAATCATAGTTGCAACGGTAATCGGCAACAATGGCAGTAATATAGTGCAAAGGATGCCATATATATAGAAGGAAATGCCCGGTTTCACCAGACAGGCATATACCACACTTCCCGTTACCATTACCACCCCGGTAAACAACAAATTTGTTACATACATAGTCAAAAATCTGCTGACAATAATTGCTGTTTTTGACACCGGCAAAGCTATCTGTTGTTCAAAGGCTTTTTGCTGAAAAATCGCTTTTCCTGTTTTTAGAAAGGTAAATATAAACACAATCACACAGGTAATCGCCGACAAAACAACCGGGACTAACCGTGGGGCATCAAGCTTTACTAAAACAAAGGACATTCCTGCCACATAACTTAAAATAAAAACAAACAAAAGCGCCCAGATAACAGACAAGCCCCAGAAACGTGCTTTTTTCTTTTTATCTTTGGTAAACCGCACTTCATTGATGCCAAAAAGATTGCAGATTTGAAGTTTTGTTAATAATCTAATCTGTCGTATCATTTACAGCCACCTCCATAAATACCTGCTCTAATGATTTATCTTTGATTACCTGAGAGGTTTCCCCTGCCAACTGTAATTTCCCCTGGGAGATTATGGCAATTTTGTTGCATAACTTTTCTGCCACATCCAGTACATGGGTAGAAAAGAAAATTGCATTTCCTTCACTGCACAATTCTTTCATTTTTTCCTTTAACAAAAGGGAAGCTTTCGGGTCCAGCCCTACAAATGGCTCGTCCAGCACTAACAGTTTTGGCTTATGAATGAATGCTCCAATTAACGCAAGCTTTTGCTTCATACCATGAGAGTAGGAAGAAATCAAATCCCCAAGAGCATGGGTAATTTCAAAATCTGCCGCTTCCTTTTGGATTCGCTCCTGTCGCTCTTTTTGTGATACCTGATAAATGTCTGCAATAAAATTCAGGTACTGAATTCCCGTCAGATAATCATACAAATCCGGATTGTCCGGAATATAAGCCATCACCTGCTTGCAGGAAATGGGATTTTCCCTCACAGAAATTCCATTTACGAAAATCTCTCCGCTGTCAAATTCATGGATGCCCACAATACTCTTAATCGTGGTGGTTTTTCCAGCACCATTGTGACCGATAAATCCATAGATATCCCCCGGTTCTACTTGTATGGTTAAATTGTCTACCGCTACTTTTCCTTCGGTATATGTTTTTGTAAGGTTTTGAATTTTTAACATAAGTTTCTCCTCCTCTATTTACAAAAGTATTATCTTTCTATACTGTTCCAGCTTTTCCTGCTTAGAAAGCCTCTGAAATCCGGGATAACTTAATCCCTCCAAGACGCTTTCTTTCACCAGCTTTTCATTGCGTACTCCCTTGATTCCCAAGTCAAGTTCCTCAAACCATACATCCAGCTTGGTAAAAAAAACATCACCATGCAGTATGATTCCTTCATCTAACAACCGTTTGGCAGCATAGGTATACTTTTCCAGATATTCTAAAATTATAGGCTCTACTACTTCTTTTTTCTCTTCCATAAAATCACACAATGTCACAGCCGCCTGAAAAAAGTACGATGCTGCCATATTAGGATTCAGGGTTTCTATCTGAAAACTGTCTATGAGGCTGTCTAACCGCTTTCTAATTTCTGTATTGTACTCCCAGTCATTTCTGTGAAGTCCCATCAAATGCAGCCCGGAACTAAGCAGTTCTGATAAATCACGATACATACAAATCTGTGCCGTCTTATCTGCATTTTCCACATCTCCTATGGTCATATAAGCCATGGTAAGAAGGGTTCCCCTCTCCTCAATGCGATTCACATCAAGACAATCCTCCATAGTTTCAATTACTTTTTCTGCATTTCCATTTTGTAATTCTATCAGCGACTGAATGGCAACTGCATTATTGCAAATACCAATATCACGGCAATTTTCTATAATACGATTGCATAAGTTCTTAATATTTTCCCTGATTTCTGCCTCTTTTTGCATGTCATTTGCCAACGCAGCATGGTTCAGCCACAAAACACATATCTGCAGCAGAAACGGATAACAAGAATAATATTTTTTCACCAAGTCCTGACTTTCTTTCATTACTTCTTCAAAAGGTTTTTCTGCAAAATCCTCCGCCAGTTTGTGATACAAATATTTAATCTGCTCTTTCCCCAGATTCGGCTCATATCCCAGCAATTCATCCACAGACACATCGAAATAGCCGGCCAACAGCGGTAATATCTGTATATCCGGCATGGTGTTTCCTGTTTCCCATTTGGATACCGATGCTTTTGTAACTCCCAGAAAATCTGCCAACTGCTCCTGTGTTATCTTACGTTTATGACGCAAATTTACTATATTTTCTGAAAACATAAGTCTATTCATAAAATTTTCTCCCTTCCCATTCCTAATTATCTGCTCAATAAGAATCTTTCTATCAGTTTACTTCATTTTTGCCAAACACACAATGGAGCGTTACGATATTTTTGGAAATTTTGTTTCCTGCCACGATACTTCTTTGGGATTGAAATTGCCGAAATATGTGATATAATAGCAAATGTGAAAAGAATAACCACAGTTCATCAAAGATACATTATTATCTTTGTTGTCGGACATATTGCCAGACAATATGTTAGGGGATAAGGAAACTACGGTGCAAATCCGTGACAACAGCCATTACCGTATTTGGATTTACAATCCTTAAGCCGGAATTCTTATCGTTCTGTGTACTGCTTAAAGTCCCTTGGGCAACAGGAGGGTAGTAGAAACGGATATTGCAGAATATCTTTATTTTTGTTACTTATGCCCTTCCTAGAAAGGGCTCTTTTTGCGTTATGCTTTTCGTAATAAAAACGGAAAGAAGGAAAAAACTATGAAAAAAATTTTCAAAACACCAATGGTATTGTTACTTTGTTTTATGCTGTCACTGAGCATAACCGGCTGCAGTAACTCTACTTCTAACGAAGCAGCCACTGAGCAGGACACCCTTTGGGCGAATGCTTCCTACACCGAAGACACTGAAATCGGTGAGGGAAATACCACGGTTAATGTGGAAGTAAAAGTAAATGAACAATCTGTTACTTTTACCTTGCACACAGACAAAACCATTCTTGGGGATGCCTTATTAGAACATAACATTATTGCTGGAGAAGATGGCGATTATGGACTTTATATCAAAGAAGTAAATGGCATTAAAGCTGATTACGATACCGATAAAGCTTACTGGGCCTTCTATAAAGACGGAGAATATATGAATACCGGAGTAGATGGTACTACTATCTCTGACGGCGAACATTATGAACTGGTTTACACCCAAGACTAAAAATACCCAAACCAGACTGCTTACCACAGCAGAAATCACAAAATTCACAATGCTTGGAACATTGATGTTTTGTTCTAAGATTATTATGGAGTGGATACCTAATGTTCATTTGCTTGGAATGTTTACCATGGTATATACTTTGGTTTATCGCAAAAAAGCATTAATTCCTATTTATGTATATGTTATGCTAAATGGGGTTTTTGCAGGTTTCTCACCTTGGTGGATACCCTATCTGTATATATGGACCATACTTTGGGGAATTACCATGTTGCTACCCAAAAAGATGCCTGTTAAAATAGCAGCTGTTGTGTACCCGATAATTTGTGCTTTGCATGGATTTTTATTTGGAACACTGTATGCTCCGGCACAGGCAATTATGTTTGGACTGAATTTCCAACAAATGATAGCGTGGATTATTTCCGGATTACCTTGGGATGCAATTCAAGGTGTAGGAAACTTTTTTGCTGGATTTTTGATTATTCCGCTTACGAAATTAATTCGTCGGTTTGAAAATGGCAGTATGCCATCCTAACGCAAGGAGGGCGTCCCAAAAGTCGTAAAATGACTTGCTGGGACACCCTCCTTATTTTTATAATGAAATAGAATTCTGTGCCGGGTTATTGATAAGCTCTCCCTGATAATCAAAGCGGGAGCCATGGCAAGGACAGTCCCATGTGTGTTCCTCCGGGTTCCATTCCAACTGACAGCCCAAATGAGGACATTTAATATCCACCAAAAACACTTCTCCTGTTTCTGATTTATATGCCCCCTGCTTTTTTCCCTGATACCTTACAATGCCTCCATGTCCCGGTAATAAGTTCTCCAATTCCCCTTTCGCCGGTTTTATGATTCTTTTGGATAAATGAATTCCCGAATACATGGTATCATATAAAAAGTTTTTCTGTGCCTGAGATACCAGCTTTCGCTGTGGCGAATACAGTAGCTCATATGCATTTTCTTCTTTTAATATTTTATCTGTCAACAGCTTTGCCGTTGCCATGGAGCCGGTCATTCCCCACTTTTGAAAACCGGTTGCCACATACCAGTCCGGCGTGTTTTTCGAAAATTTTCCCACATAAGGGATATCATCTAAGGTAAAACAGTCCTGAGCCGACCATCTTGCTTTTTCTTCTGCACCACTCCATAACTTAACTGCCTGCCCATATAAATTTTCGTATTGTCCTCCAAAAGGATTTTCTCCTGTTCTGTGACCTTCACCGCCTACAATAGTGTATTTCTCATAACTTCGAAAAGACATCCCGTCCTCGTCAATACCAAGATACATGCCCTGCAAAGGTTCTGCGCCTTCCACTGCAACCGCATAGCTTCGTTCCTGATGAAGCCGCATAAAATAATATCCCGGTCTGATTACAAAGGGATAGTGAGTTGCAAACACGATGTTTTTCGCCTTTACCTTCCCACGTTCTGTTTCCACAGTATTTCCTTCCACTTTCAAAACCTTTGTATGTTCATACACCGGAAGCTTTTCTGCCAAGGCATATAAAAATTTTAAAGGATGAAATTGTGCCTGACGTTCAAAGCACACAGCACCCTCGATTGCAAAAGGCAATTCTGTTTCCATTACAAGAGAAGCGGAAAGCCCCAGCCTGTTGGCAATCTCTGCTTCTACCATAAGACTGTGCAAATCCCGCTTCGTATATATATAGGAAGGTTTTCTTTCAAAATCGCAGGATATTTTTTCTTGCTCTATCAGTTTTTGATAGGAATGAATTGCTTCTTCATTTGCTTTTGCGTATAATTCTGCAAATTGAATTCCATGATTGTATACCAGCTTTTCATAGATAAGCCCATGCTGGGAGGTGATTTTTGCAGTGGTGTTTCCGGTTTGTCCGCTGCCTGTTTCGTTGGCTTCCAGCACAATCACATCATTTCCTTTTTGCTTTAAAAACCAGGCAGTAAGAATTCCTGCCATTCCTGCTCCAATTACTACTGTTTCCGCTTCCGTTCTATCTAAATTTCTTGTTTCCTTCGGCTTTTCGGTTGTCATTTTCCAGATGGATTCCATTGTCAACACCTCTTATCCTTCCTTTGATTTATGATTTAGTGTTTCCATATTATCCTGTTCTATCCATCCGGTTTTCCCTTACTTTATTCTGTTTCTCGCAAACGCTCCACAACGCTTTCCCGTTTCATATTCTGATATGCAATCACCGGAATCATACCAGATGCTAACAATAACACCGGCATACATAACATAATTGGTACAATAGTATAGTTGCTGGTGAAAAACCACATACCTTCCACCACAATTTCCAACAAAAGTTTATTGATAGGTCCTACTGCTACACTAGACACCACCACAGTAAGAATTGCATATAAAATTCCTTCCCAAGAAAGCATCCATTTCATCTGCTTTCCAGTCATTCCCACCGCTTCCATCATAGCAAGCTCCTGCTTTCGTGCCAGAATTCCTGTAACTATCGCATTGATAAAATTCAAAATTCCAATCAGTGCAAGTATCAGACTTAAAGAGCCTCCCACAATCCAGAACATGTTTACACAATCCTCGAATTCTTTTTCATAGGTCGCCTTAGTAACAGCCGTCAGATTGGTTTGTATCTGATTTGTATAATTTTCCAAAGGTATGTCTATGGAAACGGCAGAATTCTTTTCCTGAAGCAAAACGCTTAACAATGCGCCTTTGGGATTTACAAATTCTTTATACTCCTCCTCCGGCAACATTACCTGTAACCCAAGATAAGAAAAGAAACGACTGGACATTGCGTAAGGTATATCGGCTATTGCCAACACTTCATATTCTCTTACAGTTCCATCACTCAACTCTATGGATATCTTTTCTCCTACGTCACTAAACAGACCTCTAAGAGGTTCTTCACACTCATTAGTTATGCCATATGTATTGACGAAACAATAATTTCCTGTTTTAAATTTCTCCCAGTCCAGTTCGCCTTTGTAGCACTCTAATTGTTCCATTCCCCAAGAATCCACTCCATAAACACTGCTCCATGGAATAACATTATTTCTGACCGTTGAAAGTTCTTCTTCTGCATAAGGGTCAGAAAAATATTGGGGATTTTCTTCTACAAACTGCATAAAGTTTTCTCTGGCATTGTCGCTAATTCGAATATCGCCACTTGTAAAATAGACATTATGAACAGCTTCCACGCCCTCCATTTCTTCCAATTCTTCCTGCACTTGGGGTGTGATTCCATCTAGGGTCCATGTAGAAGATGCCGTATTTAAAATACTGGCATCTGACACAATAGCATCTCCCACAATAAAATTAGAAATGTATTTGTCCATATCAAATCCCCGTACCATGGTATAAATAGAATTTAATAAAATCATACTCAAAGAGAGGGATGCCACCACAACCGCCACTTTTTTTCGATTACGGCCTAAATTTGCCCAGGCAAAGGAAATGGCAGTGACTTTTCTTACTTTTCGCTCTTTGATTTTACTGTTTGTGGACTTATCCGTATACCGCACGGCTTCCACCGGAGAAACTTTTGCTGCCAGCTTGCATGGTTTGTTACAACTAACCCATACAGTCAGAAAAGAAAAGACTGCTGCTCCAATCATAATCAGTGGATGGATAGAAAAGTTTACCACTTCTCCTAATTGAAAGTTTTTTACAATCACAGGAAACAAGCATTTTCCTATGATTCCTCCCACCACAAGACCTGTAGGAATTCCTATGGCAGATAAGAAAACTGCCTGTCTTCTTACTAACTGCTTTAACTGGGTTTCCGTGGTTCCTATGGTTTTTAACAATCCATAACTCTTAATTTCTCCAGCCACATTTAAGGAAAAGATATTATAAATAATTAAGTAACCGGAAGCCAGAATAAGCCCCATAATTACCACAATAAATGCTATCATTCCCCCATCCACATCACTGGTGGTATATGCCCAGTTAATACCATAGGAAATCTGATTTATGTCATAACCGTTTCGCTCTAATAATGCAATGGTTTTTCCCTCAATATCCCAGCTATTGGAATAATCAAAGTCCATCATCCAGTAACCGGCATAATCACTGGTTAATGTTTCATAAAAAGATTTTTCCGGCGTAGGTGCCACCCGGTCACAGTATTCTCTGGACACAAAACACTGCTGTGCCATCGCCACACTGTCCCCTTCCCAAAAGCCGGAAAGTATAAAATCGTCTGTAATCTGTTTTCCGTCTACCGAAATCTTTAGGGTAACTTTTTCTCCCACTTTATGAGGAATTCCCAAGGCATCCAATACCAGTGTACTGGTTGCAATTTCCATCTTTTCTTTTGGCATAGTACCCTCTTTCGGATAACAAAACATGCCTTTGGCGTTCTCATCTTCTGCATAATTCACTTCTGTGCTTAATTTTAACAATTCTTCATTTTCTGCCGGACCTACAATAATTCGGTAACTGGGATTTTTCACCTTGGAGTCTTTTGCCAACTTTTCGTAATCTTTTGGCAGGACAAACTTCACGCCGGACATGGCGCTTCCACCCACCTGCCGCATGGTAGATTCCTGAATGCTTTCTATCATACTTCCGCCAATGGTAAAAAGTGCAGTAAACAATACAGTTGTGAGCATAATAGCAAGAATGGTTACCAGATTCTTTTTTCCTCTGGCACTGACGATTCTGGCAGACAGACGGCTAATTACTTTTTTATTTTGTACCTTTTGCATGTCCATCTCCCCCTTTTGTGATTTTCCCATCTTCTATCCGTATGATTCGGTCTGCCATCTGGGCAATTTCTTCATTGTGAGTAATCATTACAATGGTCTGATTAAAATTCTGCCCGGTTACTTTTAACAGGCTTAACACGTCCTGACTGGTGCGGGAGTCTAAGTTTCCTGTGGGTTCGTCTGCCAGTACAATGGCAGGCTTTGTAGCTAAGGCTCTTGCTATGGCTACTCTTTGCTGCTGTCCGCCGGACAACTGGTTTGGCATGCTGTTTATCTTTTCTGTCAAACCTAAGGAATCTATCACCTGATTTACATAATCTCTGTCCACAGGATTTCCGTCCAGCTCTATAGGCAGCACAATATTTTCATAGACATTTAATACAGGTACCAGATTAAACGCCTGAAATACGAATCCGATTTTCCTTCTTCGAAAGATAGTAAGTGCATCGTCTTTCAAAGAAAAAATATCTTTATTCTCCACATATACCTTTCCTTCGGTAGGTCTGTCCAATCCTCCCAGCATGTGAAGCAATGTAGATTTTCCACTTCCACTGGTACCTACAACCGCTACGAACTCACCCTGCTGGATGGATAAATCAATCCCATCCAAAGCCCTGACTTCATTTTGTTGGTTACCATAATATTTCTTCAATCCTTTGGTATGTAAAACTTCCATGTATATCCTCCTTTACAACTTAAAACAGTCTATGTCTGTTACAACATAGACTATAGCAAATCAATCTTTCCAGATTCTTTCTGAAATATTACGGTTTCGAAAGATTGTGTATCCTATTGTTTTTTTACCACAATAAACGAGGTGCCGAACCGACACCTCGCTACATATATTTTTCTATTTTAATAATTTTCTTTTCTCACTTCAAAGTAGCTCTGAGGATGGTTACATACAGGACATACCTGTGGTGCTTCCACTCCAACTACCACATGACCACAGTTACGGCATTCCCACATGGTAACTCCGCTCTTTTTAAATACTTCCATTGCTTCCAGATTGTGAAGTAATGCACGGTATCTTTCTTCGTGCATTTTTTCGATGGCTGCAACGCCTCGGAATCTGGCTGCTAAATCATGGAAACCTTCTTCTTCTGCATCTTTTGCCATACGTTCATACATATCTGTCCACTCTGCATTTTCGCCTTCTGCTGCATGCAACAGGTTTTCAGCGGTATTTCCCAGTTCACCCAGTTCTTTGAACCACAATTTTGCATGTTCTTTTTCATTGTCAGCAGTCTGAAGAAATAATGCTGCAATCTGTTCATATCCTGCCTTTTTGGCTACGGATGCAAAATATGTATATTTGTTTCTAGCCTGAGATTCTCCCGCGAAAGCTTCCCATAAATTCTTTTCTGTCTTAGTTCCTGCATATTTACTGTTTCCCATACCTTTACCTCCATTTTTCATGTCATGTTTTAGTTTCCCCTAGATAACTTTAAATAGAATTATACCATATTTTGGATATTCTTCAATGCTCCATGTGGATAAAAATTTTATTTACTTTTCGGCAAATACACGGAAAAATCAGAACCTTGCCCCGGTTTAGAACCTACCTTAATGTAGCCTTTCTGCCCTTCTATAATCTGCCTTGTAAGGTAAAGTCCAATCCCGACGCCTTCTTCTTCCTTTACCTGTTTTCCCCGATAAAATCTCTGGAAAATAAGAGGAATTTCTTCTTCGCCAATTCCCATTCCGCAGTCGCTAATCTTTATGCAGACAAACAGCTCATACTCTTTTACCTGAATATATATGTTGCTCCCCGCACCGGAATATTTCACTGCGTTATCTAAAATATTATACAAGGCTTCCGCTGTCCATTTTTTATCATACACTGCCTCTACAGATGCCGGAAATTCTTCTATTATAATTTGTATGTTCTTTTTCTCTGCTTTCTGCTCTGCCTGCATTTTGATTTCTTCCAACATCCCGGTAACTTTCTGAGGTGTTGGTGTCAACTGCAATGTGCCGGTTTCCAGTCTGGAAGTTTTCACTAATGACTGTATCAGAAAATCTAATTTCTCTGATTGTTTTATAATTTCAGAAACTAATTTGCGGCTTCCATCATCCAGATTTTGTTCTTCCAACAACTGGGAATATAAAAGAATGTTAGACAACGGTGTCTTTGTCTGGTGAGATATATCGGATACAATTTCTTTGATATTTGCCCGCTCTTCTTCTATTCTTTGGTTAGAAAGTTTCGAAGATGTCAAAAAACGCTTCCACTTGGATTCCAACTTAGAAAGTTCTGTTTCGTCATAATTTTGTTCTTCAAAAGTCCCTGCCATGGCTTCGTCTATCATTTGATTCAGTCTTGCATAAGTATATCTGATTCCTCTTTTTCTCATTCTGCCCTCCATACATAACCGATTCCATACACCGTCTGGATATACTTAGGTTTGGATGGAGTTTCTTCTATTTTATCCCGCAAACGTTTTACGGTAACGGACAATGCATTTTCATCCACATATTCTGCACCGTCCGTCCATATGCTGTCCACCAGCTTAGCTCTGGATAAAGTAATTCCTTTATTTTCCACCAATATCCGCAGCAATTTCTGCTCTGTCTTGCTAAGCTCAACTTCCTGCCGCTTTTTGGTAAAATGCATATGCTCAAAATCAAATACCAAATCCTCTGTTTCGTACACACTCTTTGCCGGACTTTTTGTATTTCTCAATACTTTCTCAATTCTTGCTCTGAGAACCATCAGACTGAAAGGTTTAGTGATATAATCATCTGCCCCCAGTTCTAACCCCATCACTTCGTCAGTTTCCAAATCATTGGCGGTGAGAATAATCACCGGAATGTCTGATTTTTTTCGCAGTTCCTTTAAATAATCAAAACCGTTTCCATCCGGTAAATTAATGTCCAGAATAATAACATCTGCCGAAGGATTCTCTTCTATTTGTTTTGCTTCTTCCAAAGAATAGTACTGGTCGAAATGATAATTTTCATTTTTCAGTGCCAGTACGATTCCGTTGTTTAACCCTTTGTCATCTTCTATAATTGCTATCTTTTTCATTTGAAATCTCTTCTATATTAAATATATTTTGCCGCAATTTCTGTGATTTTTTCCGGATATTTCTTACGAAATTCCTCGTAATTCATACCTGTTTCTTCCACTGCATGGCCCAGTTCCACAAAAAATTCCAGAATCAGTTCTTCGTACATAACGCCCAAATCCTGTCCAAAACGTTCTTCCCCTTCTGTCTGACAGCCATTTTCAAACACAGCAAATGCAAACTTTGGTCCTTCCAGAGATGGCTTTTTGCCGCCACGAAGTCCGATAGCCGCTGTCTGATGGGCACCACAAGAAGATGGACAACCTGAAATATGAATTTCCGGTAAAATTCCATCTGCAAAATTTTCTTTTCTTACTCTTTCCACACAGGCCTTTAACAGAGGCTGGCATAAACCGATTCCCTGCTGGCACACGTCAGCACCAATACAGGCTGTGGAACGTTCAAATCTGTTTTCTGCCCCATCCTTAGTGATTTCTAATACTTTTTCTGCTTCTTCGGCTGTCAGGTTAATAATGTACATTCCCTGCGTCGGTGTCAGACGAACTTTTACTTCATCCATATCTGCTATGGTCTGATACAATTTACCAAAGAATTCCGGTGCTACAGTTCCGCCGATTGGATGATAGGATACAGCATACAAACCTTCCTGCTTTTGTGCAATGACTCTGGTGTGTTCCACATTTGCAGCACTTCCCTTTTTCTTTGGCTGGAAATTTTCCAAATCCACGTTAAGATCCAATTCTTCTGTGCTGAGGTTTTGAGCCAGTTTATCCTGAAATACGTTCTTTAATTCTTCCACGCCCAAGGTTTCCTGCAAGTATCTTGTTCTGGAAGCTGCACGGTTTTCGTAATTTCCATGCTCTGTAAAAATATCTACCATAGTTTTAATGCAGTACAAAATCTTGGAAGGCTCTATGTTTTCCACAACCTTCACTCCAAATTTAGGTTTTATCCCCAAACCGCCTGCGATATACACATCAAAATTCCCATTTTCTTTGGCAATAAATCCAAGATCTCTAAAGGTTGCATGTACTTCATTTTTGCTGTTATTGGAAAAACATACCTTTAATTTTCGAGGCAGTTTCACTTCCCCGATAAACCCTAAAAGATAATTTCCCGCTTCTTTGGCAAAGGGAAGTACATCAAATGTTTCTTCTTTGCTCACACCGGAAAGAGGCGTGCACATTACATTTCGTGGATAATCGCCACCGCCTCCTCTGGTAATTATTCCATTTTCCCATGCCGCTTCCACAAGTTCGCATACAGCACTTTTGGTAAGATTATGAAGCTGGATGGTCTGGCAGGTTGTCAAATGCACTTTGTCGATTTTATATTTTTCAATACTGTCTGCAACAAATTTCAATTTTTCTTTGTCCACTTCACCACCTGCAAGACGAAGACGCAGCATACTGCGTTCCCCACCACGCTGGGCATAACTGCCGAATCCTCCGGAAAAACCTTTATACTCTGCTACTGTAAGCTCCTGGTTATAGAATTTCTCTGTCATTTCACGAAATCCATCTAAATCCTTGCGAAACTTTTCTAAATACAAGTTATCCATTTTTGCTCTCCTTTACAAATGCTCATTCTTTTATTATAGCATTTTTTTTACGAATTCATAGAAAAATCTATAACATCGAAATGTCAATATAGAAAACTTATAAATTACGTCCTCTTTTGTAGAATTGAAATAACCTCAATAACTCCTATCAGCCAGACTATGTTAAAATATTGAGCACCGCCTAATAATTCTGCCACAATAACAGCAATTCCATATATAACTATTGACGATATTTTCCGGGCAAATTTTTCATGTCTGCTTAATAATTTTTTCTCATTTAAAGGTGCATAAATTATCAAAAAAAGACATATTAGTATATTCAATACAACCAATATTTCTATCTCGAAATCAATGCATTTTCCGATAATTGCCGGTAAAATCATTGATAATACACTTACAATAAAACACACTGCATTACTTTCAAAATGCTTCCCGCCTGCATAATGCCGAAGCAATAAGAATTCTACGGTAGCAAACATAACTTCCGGCAATATTCCCAGAAACAGAGCCAGAAACCATGCACACACCAATTTTAAAAATTCATTTAAAAATACCTCTATTCCATATACTAAAAGCAGTTTATCTTCTTTACTATCATCTTCTTGTTTCAGTAAATTTGCAATAGCAACTGCCAAATTATGTTGTATCTTCATTTTTCTGTATTACGCTCCCATTATTTCCAATTTCTGGATGAAATAACCATTACTAATCTCCGTAGTCTTATAGACATTCTCATATCCAGCCAATATTTTTCGGACATTAAAAAGTCCCAAGCCTCTATTTTCTCCCTTTGTCGAAAAGTTTTCTTGCTCCAGTTTTCCAATTGGAATATTATAATTCACAAAATTGTTCATAAGGATAATTGCTACACATCCATTGTGTTTTACTATATTAAATTTAATCTCCGGTTCCTTGGTTTCAAGAGCCGCCTCAATGGCATTATCCAAAAAAATCCCCATCACACGACTTAAATCTATCGTATTCATATTTATATCTTCTATCACATCCATGATATCTATAAACACATCAATTTGCATTTCGTGAGCATAAATCAATTTTGAAGAAATCAACCCTTTTAACGCCAAATCCTTGATATTTGCCAACTGATTCAAACGATAATCTTCCTTGTTAAGTTTTTCACTGCTTGGAAGAATATGTTCATTAAAATACATACGAAGTCCTTCATAGTCCTCCTCCTCAAGATATCCTGACAATGCAGTAAGAATATTTACATAATCATGTTTAAATTCTCGAAGATTGGTATACATTCTTTCAATTTGCGTCGAATATTCCTGAATATTCTTATACTGTTGTTTTTCCTCCTCCATTTGCTGTCTTTTTTGGAAAATCTTGAATACCATAACAGAAACAATCAGCAATAAAAATGCATAAACTCCAAACAAAAGCATATTTGTCATTTCCAGTTCCTGAGGAAAACCTTGAGTTCTGGCAGTAAAATTATTAACCATAAATGCGATTGTACAAAGTACTACATTTCCACCAATGAGCATTAGTATCATTTTATAATATTTTTTTTCAAAAAAATATTTAGAAGCAGCAATAACTTTTTCCAGCAAAAAAGAAAACACTGCTACCAATATGGTAATACACAAGTCAACATCCAAAATCCACGGCATAGTATTAAGCTGTTCACTGGTTATGTTTGCAAAAGTTTCAAAAGAAACCGCCGCCACTGCATTACACAATACTATCAATATATAGGCAATAGGAACAAATAAAAGTTGCATCTTATTACACTTCATTCCTACAGATAACAAAATGCAAAAACACCCAAAAACCAATATCAATATTGGCTCCTCCTCAGAAATATTCCCAAAGACAAACATAATAAAAGTACCAGTCACCATACAAATCAAACGTCTGATAGTTCCTATTTTATTTTTAATTAATATGTTTAGCGAAATTGGCAACCATATAGAAGCCAAAATAGATTCTAACAATTCTTCCACAACATCATATCCTTTTAAGC
>CAYVCL010000064.1:0-16288 GCA_964450185.1 uncultured Lachnospiraceae bacterium
CCTACCATACCTGTACCGCCAAGGATACCAACTTTTAATTTCTGACTCATTGTTCATTTCTCCTCTAATTTAAAATTGTTAAAAATTCTCTCTTAGAATTTTGGAAAACATTTCTCTTTGCTTGTACGCGCATCACGCACACTTGTTTTCCTCCTAAAGTATACTATACCATTTTTACAGAAATTGCAACCTTTATTTATTCATTTTTACAAATTATTAAAATTAATACAACAATTCGTGAAAATCCTTGTCTATTTTTAGCAATGATGCATTCTGATTAGCCAAGGAATTTTTTATATTCTGCAATTACCTGCTTCATAGCCGCCTGAGAAGGCGCACCGATTGTCATTCTCTTTTCTACACAAGTTTCCAGACTGATGGCATCGTAAATGTCTTCTTCAAACACTTCTGAAATTCCTTTGTATTCTTCTAATGTCATATCTAATAATGATTTGTTGTTGTCAATACAGTAAAGAACCAATCTTCCCACAATACCATGGGCATCACGGAATGGCACTCCTTTGACTACCAGATAATCTGCTGCATCTGTTGCATTGGTAAATCCGTTCATAGCAGATGCTGCCATGTTTTCTTTATTAAACTTCATGGTAGAAACCATACCAGTAAACAATGCAAGGCAACCTTTTACTGTATCCATTGCATCAAAAGTCAATTCCTTATCTTCCTGCATATCTTTGTTGTATGCCAGAGGAATTCCTTTCATTGTAGTAAGGATAGACATTAATGCCCCATACACACGTCCTGTCTTTCCACGTACCAATTCTGCAATATCCGGATTTTTCTTCTGTGGCATGATACTGCTTCCTGTGCTGTATGCATCATCCATTTCCACAAACTGATATTCATTGCTGTTCCAGATGATGATTTCTTCACAGAAACGGCTTAAATGCATCATAACAGTGGATGATGCTGACAGAAATTCAATCACATAATCTCTGTCGGATACAGAATCCATACTGTTCATAGTAGCTCCTGTAAATTCAAGAAGTTCTGCTGTGTATTCTCTATCTAATGGATAAGTGGTACCTGCCAATGCCCCGGAACCTAACGGACAGAAGTTCATACGTTTTACAATGTCCTGCATTCTGGATAAATCTCTCTTAAACATTTCAAAATATGCTCCAAAATGATGTGCCAGTGTGATTGGCTGTGCTTTCTGCAAATGGGTAAATCCAGGCATATAAGTATCTGTATTTTCTTCCATAATCTTCAAAAGTGCTTTTAAAAGATTTTTAAGCAATTCCTGAATTTCTAATATTTCATCTCTGGTGTATAATTTCATATCAAGAGCCACCTGATCATTACGGCTTCTTCCAGTATGTAATTTCTTTCCGGCATCACCAATACGGTCAATGAGATTTGCTTCTACAAAGCTATGGATATCTTCGTATTCTTCTGTAATTTCCAAAGTACCATTTTCCACATCATTTAAAATGCCGTTTAATCCATCGATAATCTGTTTCTTTTCATCTTCTGTCAAGATGCCCTGTTTTGCCAACATGGTTACATGTGCAATACTTCCTCTGATATCCTGACGATAGAATTTACGGTCAAATGTAATAGATGCGTTAAAGTTGTAAACTAATTTATCGGTTTCCTTTGTGAAGCGTCCGCCCCATAATTGTGCCATATCTCTTTACCTCGTTTCTTTCGATTTTATCTGCGCTGTCCCTAAGTTTATCATTTTCGGGGGCTTTTGTCTAGTCGAAAGCGTAAGCTTGTGGTATTAGTTGGTTTTGAGGGTATTCGGAGCTGTGTATTGACAGCCTCTACAAAATAAGCAATTACACCTTGCGCTCTTCGTAGTTGAAAAGTGCAAGGTGTAACGTTTATATTACATTATTCTGATGTTTCTTCCTGCGTATCTGATATTTTTACTAACTTGATACTTTCCGTTGCATTTGGTGGTAATGATATATATTCCTGACCATTTTCATCTGCCCATGTACCTTCCAATGTTCCTAAATCAGTACCTGTAGTTTTTGGTGTATATATTGTAGTCAGGCGTTCACAACCAGAAAACATACCTGTTCTGTCCATTTCATAAAAACTGCTATCGTCCACCTTAGTTTCTTCAAATGACAGATCTAGCATTTCAAAATTACTTAAATCCAAACCAGTCAGACCTTTACAGTCTTTGAACATATCACGAAATCTCGAAATATGAGATGTATCAAAGCTACTAATATTCAGTTTTTCAAGACTTTCGCAGCCTTCAAACATGCCGCCTACCGATTGTAATTTTTCTGTATTGAAGTTTTCTAAATTTAGTTCCGTTAATTGTTTACAGCCATTAAACATAAAATCCATACAAATCACTTTAGAAGTATCGAAATTGCTGACATCCAATTCTTTCAAACCACTGTCACCTGCAAACATACAAAGCATGGTTGTTGCATTCGCAGTATCAAGAGCGCTTACATCAAGGCTTGTCAAACTACTACATCCACCAAACATTCCGCTCATATTTGTTACTTTACTGGTATCAAAATTGCTAACATCCAGTTCCTGCAATGAGCTACATACATAAAACAGCCATGCCATATCTGTAACATTAGATGTAACAAAGCCACTGACATCTATTGCACACAATTTGTCACACAGATTAAACATGCTAGACATATTTGTCACTTTACTGGTATCAAAGTTATCTACTGCTAATGCAGTAACTGAACGACAGGAATTAAACATGGCACACATATTTGTCACTTTACTGGTATTAAAACTTGAAACATCAATCACGCTTGCCCCACAATTACTGAACATACTGCTCATATTAGTTACCTCACTGGTTTTAAAGTGTGTTAATTCCAATTTTTTTATGCTGTTACAGCACCAGAACATATGACTCATATTAGTTACTTTTGATGTATCAAAGCTTTCCAGATTAATATTCGTGGTTCTAAGGCAATCATAAAACATGTAACTCATGTCAGTTACCTTTGATGTGTCGAAACTTCCTAAATCTATTTCAGTCAGATACCAGCAATTTTCAAACATATAACTCATATCGGTAACTTCACTGGTATCAAAATTGGTAACATCCACTTCTTGCAAATTATTGGCATCTTCGAACATACCTTTCGCATTGGTAGCTCCGCTTACATCAATTACCGCCTTCACATATCTTTTTCCTTTCCAACCCGGCGAACCGCTAGAATCCCACATATCTCCTGTCCCTTGTACCCACAGACAATAATCTGTATCTATATACCAACTTGTCTGACCATAAGACCCTGAATATAACACCGTACTTTCTTCCGGTGTTTCCGTCACATCCGGCGTTTCTGTCGCTGTTGGTACTTCTGTCGCCTCAGGGGCTTCTGTCGCTGTTGGTACTTCTGTCGCCTCAGGGGCTTCTGTCGCTGTCGGTACTGGTGTTGCCGTTGGTTTTGGCGTTGCTGTCGGCATCGGTGTGGCGGTCGGTTTTGGCGTTGCCGTTGGTTTTGGTGTCGGCGTTGCCGTTGGTGACGGTGTGGCTGTCGGCGTTGGTGTGGCTGTCGGCTGTATCCAATTTAATACAATACTTGCCGTAGCATTCTGTGGAAGGATATTGTATTGCTTTCCTTCAATGTCTTTCCAAATTCCAACCAAATTGCATTTCTGTGTTCCCGATTTATATGGTGTCTTGATTACTCTTAAGTTTCTGCATCCATAAACCATTGTAGTCATATAAGAGGTTACATTGCTGATATCAAAGCTGTGCAAATCCAGTTCTGTCAAACTGCTGCAATCACGGAACATATCATTCATATTTGTTACTGATTCCGTGTTCATATTTGTCAAATCTAATGTCTGCAATTTCTCACAGCCTTTAAACATCTCACTCATATTAGTTACATTCCATGTAACAAAACTGCTCATATTTACATCTGTAAGCTTATTGCATCCGCTAAACATACCGCTCATATTTTTCACATTAATTGTGTTAAAGTTTTGCAAATCTAACTTTGTCAGGCTGCTGCATCCAGCAAACATATTGTTCATGTTTGTTACATTAGAAGTATCAAAGCTTTCAACGTCAATTTGCTGCAGACTGCCACAATCACGGAACATACCACTCATATTTGTAATCTGTTCTGTATTAAAACTACTTAAATCCAAAGATGTAAGTTTCTCACAGCCTCGGAACATATCGTTCATACCGGTAACATTTTCTGTCTGAAAGCTCTTGGTTGGAACCTCGTTCAAACTACTGCAACCACAAAACATATAACGCATATTGGTAACTTCTGAAGTAATAAATTCATCACACACTATTTCTTGTAAACTGTCACATCCATAAAACATATAACCCATATTGGTAATCTTTGATGTATCAAAGTTTGACAACGTTATGTTTTTCACTCTTTCACAGCCCGCAAACATTCCAGATGCATTTTTCGCATCGCTTACATTGATTTCTGCGCTGAGGATTTTATCGGAATACTGAAGCCATTCCGGTTTGCTTCCATTTTCCCACATATCTCCGATTCCGTTCACTTCCAAATGTCCTTTTCCATTGATGGTCCAGGATGTCTGTTCATAGGAACCGGAATATAAAATTGCCTGTTCTGCATCTTCTGCTTCCGAAGTAGGTACTGGTGTTACTGTTCCGGAAATCTCACTACCAGTAGGTACAGCTTCTCCTGACGGTACTGGTGTATCGGTTACTATTGGCACACTTATAGGTGCTACTATAATCTTACATACAGCCTTCGCTTTCTTATTACTGTCATTTTGAACGGTAATGGTTGCTTTTCCTACCGCTTTGGCAGTCACTTTTCCCTTGGCATTTACCGTGGCTATCTTTTTGTTGGAAGATTTGTATGTAACCTGTGAATATGCCTTGGCAGGAGTTGTTTTTGTTACTTTCAACTGAAAACTTTCATTTATATGTAACGTTTTCTCTTTTACATTCAACTGAATTGCAGAAGCTTTCTTATATACTTTAATATTGCATACCGCTTTTACTTTTGTATTATTTTTACTTACTGCAGTGATTTTAACCGTTCCTGCTTTCTTGGCAGTAACCTTCCCCTTGGCACTTGCCGTTGCTATTTTATTGTTCGATGACTTCCATGTCACTCCTTTGGATGCTTTTGCAGGCTTTACTTGTGCTACTTTTAAAGTAATTTTCTGTCCCACATACATACTGGCACTTTTCTTATTCAAAGTGATCCCGGTAACTTTTGCTGCTGCCTGTATTTCTATCGGCTGGCTGACAACTTGTGTCATCACCAATGCCACCGCAATACAAAGACTCAGCATTTTTCTTTGACATTTGCCCATAAAAAATCCCTCCTTGTGTGATTCGTTCTATTTGTTGAAAATTCCAGATTTTTCTTTCTTTTTCCAAAATATAACTTTATTATATCACACAAAGGAGGGCTTTCCCAGTCATTTTTGTTGATTTTATACAGCATTGGTGGTGTATTTCATATTTTTATATACATTTTTACCAATGTTTTAAGATTCTATTACATTTTGTTGTTTTTGCTTTTCTCGTTCCTGTTTTGAAAACACACAACCACAGTAATCCTGACGATACATACCGTATTCTGCAGATAATTCTACCGAACGCTTGTATCCGTTTTTCTTCTTAAAGTCAGAAGGCAAAAATTTCAATGTTCCATTGCCTGCTTTGGCAATTTCTTCTCCGATTTCATTTAATTTTGCTGCATTTTTTAAAGGGCTGATGGTAAGCGTTGTGGTAAAATAGTCAAACCCTTTGTCTTTGGCATAATCATAAGCTTCCTGCAATCTTAATCGATAGCAGGCGAAACACCGCTCTCCGCCTTCTGGAATTTGTTCTAATCCCTTTACCGTCTGATAAAACTTATCCGCTTCATATTCTCCTTCTACAAAAGAAATCTTATGTTTTGCCGGAAATTTTTTAATAAATTCCTGCTGTTCTATCACACGTTTTCTATATTCTTCTTCCGGATAAATATTGGGATTATAATAAAAGACAGTAACTTCAAAATAATTAGAAAGGTACTCTAAACAATAGCTGCTGCATGGTGCGCAACAGCTATGTAAAAATACCTTCGAAACCCCTATCGTTTGGGTTTCTTCTATGGTTTTAACTATTTTATCTAATTCTTTCTGATAATTTCGTTGGTTCATTTATTTTTACCTAAAACGTTCACATTCAAATTTTACCATAGTTTCCAGACAAGCTTTTAAACCTTCGTAACGTACCGGCAATGGTCCTTGTTCTACGGTAACATCCAATGCCGCTGCCATATCGTCAATCAGACGGTCATCCAAACGGCTACGGATACTAACTAATACCTCAAGTTTTTCGCCATAAGTATCCGTATCTAAAAAGCTTAACAAAAACGGATTGATTTCGTCTTCATCATCCAAATAACCTTCTTCCGGCTGTTTAACTGTATTGATTTCCGGCTTTTTTTCCACTTCTATAGTGTTTTGACTTTCCACCGGTTTTATATCAATTTTGCTTTCTTCCTGTGCTTTCGTTTCCACAGTTCCTTTTGCAATCTCTTTTACGCTTACCGGATAGCCCATCTTCAAGGTTCCGTCTACATCACGTTCCACCAGTTCAAAACGATATTTCTGAGGACTCTGCGGGTATTTTTCATGATCCACTTCACTTAAAAACATGGAAAGTGGTCTGGCATATATTTTGAAGTCATCATACAATGCCTCATACACTACTAACTGTTCTCCTGTTTCTGTATGAGCAGCCACCGCTACAATCTGATACATTTTATTTTTAAAATGTCTGTATATTTCGCCTGCTCTTGGTATACTTCTTCCTGCCATTTTCTCACACTCTTTCTTTTCTTGCTGACCGCATATGTGAAAAAAGACCACTATAACTAGTAGTCTTTTTTCCTGCAAGCTTCGAATGGGACTCGAACCCACGACCCCTTCATTACGAGTGAAGTGCACTACCAACTGTGCTATCGAAGCATTTGTGTCTGTAATTCACACAATTGGTATTATATCGTATTCACTCTTAATTTTCAAGCCCTATTTTCTAATCTGACCCGTTCCATAAATTACATATTTGTAGGAAGTCAATGCCTTTAATCCCATTGGTCCTCTCGCGTGAAGCTTCTGAGTACTAATTCCGATTTCTGCACCAAATCCAAATTCAAATCCATCGGTAAAACGGGTGGACGCATTTACATAAACAGCAGAAGCATCTACTTCGTTTAAGAATTTTTCTGCATGTTCCATGTTATTAGTGATAATGGCTTCAGAGTGCTTTGTATTGTATTTATTGATATGCGCAATGGCTTCTTCTACGCTGGAAACCGTTTTCATGGAAATGATATAATCCAAGTATTCTGTTCCCCAGTCTTCTTCGGTAGCAGTTTCTGCATCCGGAAGAATCTGACAAACTGCTTCATCGCCACGCATTACCACATTTTTTGTTTTTAACTGTTCTGCCAGTTTTGGCAATAACTGCTCTTTTATATTTTCATGCACAAGTAAAGATTCGCAGGCATTACATACGCCGATTCTCTGTGTTTTTGCATTCATAATAATTGGAATTGCCATATCAATATCGGCTGCTTCATCTACATAAATATGGCAGTTTCCTGTACCGGTTTCAATCACAGGAATTGTTGCATTTTCTACTACAGTTCGAATCAATCCTGCGCCACCTCTTGGAATCAGCACATCTACATATGTATTTAATTTCATAAATGCTTTGGTGGTTTCTCTGTCTGTGTCAGTAATTAACTGCACCGCATCTTCTGAAATCTGTATTTTTTTCAGTGTAGCACGAATGGAATTTGTGATGCTTAAATTGGAATAAATCGCATCTTTTCCACCTTTCAAAATCACCACGTTTCCTGTTTTAAAGCAAAGTCCGAATGCATCCGCAGTTACATTTGGACGGGATTCGTAAATAATTCCAATTACGCCAAGTGGAACTCTTTTCTGTACCACTTTTAAGCCATTTGGACGCTCGAATGTTTCTAACACTTCTCCGATAGGGTCTTCTAATTCAGCTACCTGCTTTAAGCCTTCTGCCATAGCTTCAATTCGTTCTTTTGTTAAAAGAAGACGGTCTACCAAACCTTCTGCCATATTGTTTGCTTTTGCATTTGCAATATCTTTTGCATTTGCTTCTAAAATACTTTCTGCATCTGCAACAAGACCTTCTGCCACTGCCATTAATGCTTCATTTTTCTGTTCTGTTGTAAGTTTAATTAATTGTGGTTCTGCGGCTTTTGCAGCCATACCCAGTTCTTCTAAAGTCATATTATTCCTCCTAAACTGCTTTTATAATACGCTGTTCTGTTATAATCATATCCGGTTTTACATCCAAATCCTCTGCCGGTATATTATCTACTAACTGTATTTCATAGCAAATTGCTATGGTTTTCATCGTTTTGGGATACTTATTTAAATATCTGTCGTAAAAACCGCCCCCATAGCCAATACGGTTACACTGGCTGTCAAAAGCTGCTCCCGGCATAATCATCAAGGCAGCTCCTTGCATTTTTTCGGGATTTACAGGACTTTTATCTGCGATATTCGGTTCCTCGATTCCCTGATATCCCATTTCCAGTTCCTGCAACGACTGAATTTCATAAAATTCCATAATGCCGTTCTTTTCCAGCACTTTGGGAACTGCCACTGTTTTTCCATCCTTTAGTGCCATTTCCAATATCTTTTTTGTGTCAACTTCACTTTTATAGGAAACATAGGAAAAAATGAGCTTTGCCTGTCTGTAGATTTCGAGGGAGCTCAGGCGCTTATGTATCTCATCCTCTGCCTGTGCCCGGTAATTTTTTGAAAGTTCTTCTCGTTTCTGTAACGCTTTTTTCCTAATTTCCTTTTTTTCCATATTTTTCGCCTAAATTGGTAATGGTTCCGTCCGGATTCTGAATGGACATATTATTTAACTGTCCACGTAAATTCATTTTTACATTTTCTACATATGCTCGTCTTAAATCTGCCTGCTCTTTCTTTTCCGCTTCTGTCAGACCTTCTGCTTTGGATTTACGATACAATTCATTGATTCTTGCTATTTTTGCTTCGTTCATTTCTGCCTCCTGCTATTCGCCTAAATAATCTAAAATATCATAATAATCATCTTTGTTGGCTTTAAATAAAGTACCTACCTGTTTTCCGGTAACAATATCGTGAAGAATATGGAAATCTTCTCCATTGGCAATTACCATGTCAGCCCCTGCCGCTGTAGCTATTTTGGCCGCATTTAATTTGGTTGCCATACCGCCGGTTCCCACATTGCTTCCGGTACTTCCTTTTCCCATGCCCATCAGCTTATCATCTAAGGTTTCTACCACATCGATAAATTTGGCATCCGGATTTACATTTGGGTCATCTGTAAACAATCCGTCAATATCGGACAGTAAAATCAGCAAATCTGCCTCTGCAATCTTTGTTACGATGGCAGACAAGGTATCGTTGTCACCAAACTGGATTTCAAAGGTAGATACAGTATCGTTTTCATTTACAATGGGAATTGCCCCTAAATTCATCAGTTCCAAAAATGTATTGTGAGCATTGTATCTGCTCAAATCATCAGTCACGGTTTTCTTTGTCATAAGCACCTGTGCCGCAATATGATTGTACTCTGCGAATATTTTCTGGTAAATCATCATAAGTCTGCACTGCCCAATGGCGGCGCATGCCTGTTTTACCGGAAGTTCATTTGGACGGTCTTTTAATCCGATAATGTTTCGTCCCACAGCAATGGCACCGGAAGAAACTAATATCACATCTTTCCCCTGATTTCTCAAATCACACAATTCTCGAATCAGTACTTCCATTTTATTCAAATCCAAACGTCCTGTTTCTTTATGGGTAAGGGAGGAAGAACCCACCTTTACCACGATTCGCTTTTTATCTTTTAAATGTTCTCTGCTATTCATTACTTTTCCTCCAGTTTATAAGGGGCTATATTTTTCTGCAATTTTTTCTGCAGTACGAATTCCATCCATTCCGGCAGAAGTAATCCCACCGGCATATCCTGCCCCTTCACCACATGGATAAATTCCTTCTATATTACTTAAATAAGTTTCATCATCACGCACAATTCTTACAGGTGATGACGTACGACTTTCGATACCCAATAAAATGGTATCCGGTCTGTCAAAGCCTGTTATCTGCTTTCCAAAGTTGTGCATTCCTTCTATAATAGACTGATTGATATCTTCTGTTAAAATATCACGCAAATTTCCAAAAGACCAATTTCCCTTTGTCTGGGGTTCTATATTTCCAAGCTTCCTGCTTTCTCTGTTTTGCTCAAAATCTTCCAATAACTGTACCGGAATATTCCCTTTTCCAATCTGGAAAGCAGCCTGCTCCAGCTTTCTTTGAAATTCCACGCCGGAAAGCACATCACTACCGCCAAAATCTTCCGGTGCCACAGTTACCACAATGGCGCTGTTGGCATTTTTCCCGTCACGCTTATTGTAGCTCATTCCATTTACTGCCAAACGCTCCGGCTCGGAAGATGCATTTACCACATAGCCGCCGGGGCACATACAAAAGGAATACACTCCTCTGCCATTGACTGCTGTATGAGTCACTTTATAGTCAGCCGCACCTAACTTATCTGCATGTGTTCCATATCTTGCCTCGTTAATCAACGTCTGAGGATGCTCCACACGAAATCCTACTGCAAAGGGCTTGGGAACCATGGTCATATTTTTCTCTTTTAACAGTGCAAAGGTATCTCTGGCACTGTGACCAATGGCAAGCACCAGCACATTTGTATTAATTTTTTCCGTTCCATTTACGGTAATAGACGTGATTTTTCCCTGTTCTACCTGAAAATCTGTAAGCTTAGTTTGAAACCGAAATTCGCCGCCTAATCTTATGATTTCTTTGCGCATGTTTTGAATAACATTTTTCAAAACGTCTGTTCCAATATGAGGCTTGTTCACATATAATATAGAAGAATCAGCACCCATTCTCACAAAAGTTTCCAGCAATTTCCTGTTACGGAATGCCTTTTCCTTTACCAATGTGTTTAATTTCCCATCGGAAAAGGTACCTGCACCGCCTTCACCAAACTGTACATTGGAATCTGCACGCAACTCATTTGTCTTCCAAAAATGGTCTATGGTTTTTGTCCGTTCCTCCACCATTTCACCACGTTCCAATACCAACGGTCTGTAGCCTTGTTCCGCCAGCATATATGCACAAAAAAGCCCCGCAGGCCCTGCTCCCACAATCACGGGACGTTCTTTCATATCTTCTGTTCCATGTGCCGGAAATACATATCTTTCTTTTTCCTTTATCAAAGATACATTGGCATTTTTCAGTTTTTTCAGAATCTTACTTTCTGACGAAACATTGGCATCAATGCAGTAGATATACTTGATATCTTCTTTCTTTCTTGCATCAATGGACTGTTTTCTTATGGTATAAGACTTTAATTCTTTTTTACTAATTTTCAACGAACGCACAATTTTTTCAAGGAGTTCTTCTTCTGTGTGACTGATATTTAGTTTCAGGTTGTTAATCCGTAACATTGGGGTTCTCCTTTAAGCATAATAAGGTTATTATATAACTTTGGGGGGATTTGCGCAATAGTGGAAGTGTTGCTAAAATAAATCCAATTGTTCTATCACAGTTTTCGATGTTTTACTTAAATTAGCATCTCCACCAATCAGCACATTTTTTCCCTCAAAAGCAAATCCATACTTTTGAATCTTCTCTTTCCTGATACCTTTCATAAGCAAAATTGTTTCATATTGTTTTTCTTCAATCTGAGCTAATGCTGCCTTCACAGTATCTTCTAACGTTGTTTCCTTTTTGGGATGAAACACTTTAAATTCTAAGATAACGGCTGATTTATCTTTGTCTTTAGGCTCTATCATCACATCATATCTGCCAAAGCCACTTTCTCTGTTCGAAGTAATAACATACTCCTTATTCAAATCTACCAATAACCCTAAAACAAATCCATGATAAAAACGTTCCGGTTCCTCCCCCAGTACTCCTTTACCCGTATCAAAATAGCTAAACATTTGTAGCGTTATTTTCTTCATATAATGATTCATCGCCTCTATATCACCTGAGAACATTGCACGGATAAAATCATTATAACTATCTTTTTCTTTCGCAAACCATTTTCTGACCATATTTTCAAACATGAATTTCACTTCTAAATTTGTAATTTCTACTTCGTCAGCATCTTCTTTTGCTTTGTCGGGATTGGAAATTTTTAAATACCCACTTGCCACCAACAAACTCCAAATAGCTTCTTCGTTATCATCCAAATCTGAGTACGCAATGCGTTTGTTGATGTAACATTTAAGAGGAATACCTTTTAAAAGCTGTTCCATGGATTGCTTGATACCCTGTTTCCCTTCTTGTATCAGCTTATTTACAAGAGCATTACTGCTCGTATTTGCCCAATAAAAGTCATATACCCCTTTATCCAAAAAATGCGTAATGGACCACGGGTTATAAATATCCTTATGCTTTCCAAATGTAAAACCATCATACCACTTCTTAACTTCCTCTTTTTCTGCTCCCATTCCATTTTCTTCTAATACTCTAAACACTTCTGCTTCTGTAAAACCAAAAGAAGTCGGTTCCTCCCCCAGTACTCCTTTACCCGTATCAAAATAGCTAAACATTTGTAGCGTTATTTTCTTCATATAATGATTCATCGCCTCTATATCACCTGAGAACATTGCACGGATAAAATCATTATAACTATCTTTTTCTTTCGCAAACCATTTTCTGACCATATTTTCAAACATGAATTTCACTTCTAAATTTGTAATTTCTACTTCGTCAGCATCTTCTTTTGCTTTGTCGGGATTGGAAATTTTTAAATACCCACTTGCCACCAACAAACTCCAAATAGCTTCTTCGTTATCATCCAAATCTGAGTACGCAATGCGTTTGTTGATGTAACATTTAAGAGGAATACCTTTTAAAAGCTGTTCCATGGATTGCTTGATACCCTGTTTCCCTTCTTGTATCAGCTTATTTACAAGAGCATTACTGCTCGTATTTGCCCAATAAAAGTCATATACCCCTTTATCCAAAAAATGCGTAATGGACCACGGGTTATAAATATCCTTATGCTTTCCAAATGTAAAACCATCATACCACTTCTTAACTTCCTCTTTTTCTGCTCCCATTCCATTTTCTTCTAATACTCTAAACACTTCTGCTTCTGTAAAACCAAAAGAAGTCGCATATTTTGTAGAAGTCGTTGTCACCTCTTCTACATTATTAAAATCCGAAAACATGGATTGACTGCCCACTACGGTTATTCCGGTCATAAGTGTCTTTTCCATAAACGGATTCGTTTTAAACGTAGCATTAAACAAGCTTCTTGTAAACGCTACTACATCATCCCAAAACCCATTCACATACGCTTCATGCATTGGTGTATCGTATTCATCTAACAGAATAATAACTTTTTTACCATAATAACGATAAAGAAACTCTGACAAACGATGCAATGAGGAACCGGCTTCAAAAGCATCCATACACTTTGCCATCCGCCACATATAATCTTTTTCATTCTGAGATAATTTATCACTTTCTGTCAAAAAAGTATACTTTTCAAACTGAGACATCAAAAGCTCTATGATTCGTTTTTGCACATGTTCAAAGGTTGACTCTTTTATTCGAGCAAATGATAAGCTAATCACGGGGTAGGTACCTTGTAAATCCCTGTATTTTTCTTCCTCCCAAATAGAAAGCCCCTCGAACAACTCTCCCCTATTTGCATATTCTAAAGAAAAAAACTGTTCCACCATGCTCACATTTAAAGTTTTTCCGAAGCGCCTCGGCCGGGTAATTAGTGTTACTTCATCTCCACTTTCCCACCATTCTTTTATAAATGATGTTTTATCAATATAAAAACGATTTGCTTCTCTTAATTTTGAAAAATCCTGAATCCCGATTGCAACATTATTTGCCATAAAATTTCCCCTTTTCCAAAAAAAGCTTATTATTGCTATTCTATCACAAAAACACTCTTCTTAAAAGAAGAAAAAAGTGTTGACAATTCATTTTCTACAAAATAAGGGCTCGAGATATTTTTCCTCGAGCCCAAAACACGCTTTGCTAATAAATCTCCGTCGCATCCTCCGGTAATATTCTCACATTTTCCAAAAACCCCCGACAATTCTTGCCTTCTTCCTCATTATATTCATATCCCAACTTATCCCCTACATATATCGCAGTGCTTTCGAGCAAATCACACATCTGAAAAACTGCCTGCCAGCAATCTTCCCTATTACCACCGCAATAGGTTGATAGATACATTTCCCATTCTTTCTCGGATAACCACCTATGCATATACTTTCCTGATTTGCCTACACTAACTGAAAAATCCGTTACAATCCCGACCTTCCAAGATAGTAATTTCTCCAATTGTTTACGCACATGGAAATTTAACATATCCTGCACATATGGTATCTCGTTTCTCCACAGGCCTTTTGCCACATTGTTCAGACACCACCAAAATTCATTGCAGGCACAAAGATACTGCTTCTTGGATGGCTTTTTTACATGATAATCTTCATCGGTGGACTTTGGAATCTTTGGAAGCATGTTATCTTTATCCAAAAGAACCACACACAATTTATCCTCTAAAATATTTTCTTTTGCATGAGGAATACTTTCCACATGTAGATCAATTCTATTTCCATCCTTAAACTGCATAAGCCAACCGTAAAAATTTTCCTTATCACTGGGATAATCCGGGTGTTCATCGGGGTACTGCATAAAAAGTCTTTCTCCAAAAGAATCAATCCATTTTTCATCCTCCACAAAAGGTAACGTATCTGTCACCACGTACACCACATCATAATCCTGAAAAATATCTTTTGGAACATTCTCATTTGTTCGAGAGCCGTTCATATATACCGCCCGAATACGTTCATCTCTTTGGGCTATATTTAAAATAAGTTCATACATTTCTTCTTCTGTTCTCATTTGCTTTTTCTCCACAAAATAATTTATAAAAATCCATTTTCCATTTAAAATTCTCTCAAATCTTTCAAAACAACCGTTTCTTTCTTCTTGCCCAAATTATACTGAAAACGTTCAGCCAGCCAGATAGGCAACGTTATTATGTCCTCTGACCTTCCACCGCCTGTATTTCCTTTATAATTTACAATATACTTTACCTTTCCCTCCGCAATAAGATTCTTTAAATTACCATTAGAACCCTTTCCTGTTTTCACTTCAATAACATAGCGTTCTTCATCATAACGACTTTTCACAATAAAGTCATATTCGCAATCATGGTACATTCCAAAAGCAGGTCTATCACCTTTAAAACGATTTGAAAATTCATTTAAGATAAGGCTTCTATAAACAAAAGTTTCATTTTTCAACCCTATCAAATTAGATGCATCTATATCATATCTGTCAGCAATATAATTCAAAATACCTAAGTCTTTAATGTAAAACCTTGCATTATCGATTTCTGAAAAATCAGACAAATTAAATTTATTGCAGTAACCAATTAAATCACACTCCTGCATCCATGCAATAGAATTAAGTGTTTCCTGCTTTGAAACAGAAAAATTATTCCATTTATTAAACTCTAGGGTTAAATGTTCATTTAATAATTTAATTCCCTTCTTTTCTTTTAAAGATAATTCTATGATAGAGCGCAACAATACCGGAACACGTTCATACTCTAGAATGTTAGAAGTACGGCTGCGAAGTTCTTCCATTAACGTATGAAAAACCAATCCTACGGCCTTCATAGGATCTTTATGTTCTAAATAGGCACTAATAACAGAAGGATAACCTCCTATTACACTATAAATACTATACGCCTCCGCAAACCAATCAAATCTATCTTTATTTTCACAGCTTAAATCTATTTGTTCATAAAAGGCTCTTGCTTTATAGCAATCTACAAACTCCGCAAAGGACATGGTATTCATATTTACGTATTCTAAATCTCCTACCGGCTGAAAGTAATCTTTCACTTTTCCAAGATAGCTTCCCGTAACAATGATATCACAATTCGTTGTTCGGTTCAGAGGACGTATCAGATTATACACCACTTCGCTTTCCTGCACTTCGTCAATTAAAACTAACGTTGTTCTATCATTGCTAAAATTCATTTCATATTCTTTACAGTATTCCTCTAAAAGCTTTATCATATTACTTTCATTTTCCGCAAGATGAATAAATCTTTTTCCCTGAACAGACGTCAACTCAATGTATATGAGATTTTTGTAATTTTCTTTTGCAAAATGTAAAAGCGTCGTTGTTTTCCCTACCTGTCTGGCACCTTTTACTTCTAATACACTTCTTATGGAACTATTTTTCC
>CAYVCL010000065.1:0-15934 GCA_964450185.1 uncultured Lachnospiraceae bacterium
TCATAATTATACACCTCTCCCAAATAGTTTTTCTGTTTTTTAATTATATCATATATCATCATAACTTCTAAACTGTTTTTCATCACATCATTCCACTATCTTAGCACAAGCTGCCAATGAAACACATTTCTACCACAGAATATCCTTCTTCTTTACGATATGTCACTATGTCCTTTGTTTCACGGTAGAAGCCGTCGGTGGACCAGGTTTTGCTTTTTGATAGTTAAAATTATTTCTTTTTAATTAATGCCATGCCTACCTCCCACTACAATTCTATAAATATCCGCGCTCTCACCCTCATAAACAAAACTTCTCTCATATACGCCACCATTCTTTTTTATCACCTTAATGGAAGCTGTATTTGTCTTTTCAACAGAAATGTGAAGTTCTGGCAGACCTGCCTCTCTTGCTACACCAATTAATTGATGAAGCATTTCTGTGGCATAGCCCTTTTTTCGTTCCGATGGGCGGACACTGTAGCCACAATTTCCAAAATCCTTCAAGAAGTCATTTAATGTGTGGCGCAAATCTATGATGCCGATAATCTTATCGTCCTTCTTTCTTACTGCGAAAAAAGTATCTGTAAGAACCCAGTTTTCATCTACCGTTTCCAATGCTGTATTCTTTGTAACCGCAGATAGCCATTCCTCATAGCTTTCTATCTGGTCCAAAAGTTCACTTCCATTGATAACCTTTTCTCCATTTCTAAAATGTTCTTCCCGATATTCCAATGCCTGCGCTTTCCGCTGAATGGTAGGTCTTACAAGACAAATTTCCTTCTCCATAGTTACTCCTCCTCTGGCAATAACAGCCTCTTAATTTGTGAAATAATTGTTTGCGGCGTAGCTGAATCCAAATTCATTAATCTGCTGTACATTCGTACACCCTGATAAGAAAATACAATCACATCATAAATTTCCTCCGGATTTACGGTTTTAAATTCCTTGGTTTCCATTCCATAATTAATTAACTCTACCCACATGGTTTTTGACGCTTCATATTGCTTCCGCATAGAATTTTCCGTCTTTGATACTTCCGGATTGCTATAAAATTCATAGATAGCCAGACTCAAGGAATTTGAGCTGTCCTGCATTTCGCTAGCGTACCGTTTAAGAACTTCCTCTAAAATTGTAGCCGCCGGAATCTGCTGTTTTATTTTGTCTTCAAATTCATTCTTCTGTTTTTGTGTAAATTCGTCTATGATTTCTTGAAAAATTTGCCGTGTACTTTCATAATGCCTGTATAGTCCGCCTCTGCTAAGTCCTGTTACCTCACATATATCTTTCATGGTAACGTCTTTATATCCTCTTTCCACAAACAACTTATATGCTTCCTTACAAATACTCTGTTTTGTCTTTTCTCCTTTAATTCCCATTTCTTCACCTCATTTGCGACACTCGTGTTTCTTTTTTAATTATGCGACACGCCCGTCGCTTTGTCAAGTGTAAAATTGCGCCTTAATTTCACTTTATCCTCCATCCATTAATATTTTTCGACATTTTTTTCTTTAAAAAGATTTTCTGCAATTATTATGGCATTTGCAATGATGTTTGGGACAATAATTTCGGTGCAAATTATGACAAAAACTTTTACAACCCATTGTAATTAACCGCTAAATCCCCTCAAGATTTCATAAAATCATAAAAACTGGATACTCTACATTCATACTGTAGAATATCCAGTCTTTTTATCTTTGCTTATCTCCCAAGCTACTTTTCCGACATTTCTCTGTCATTCCTCCCACTTGGGCAAAAACACCTTAATCGTAAACATGCCATCTCCATACTCTGCCCCAATACTTCCGTTCATCCGCTCCACCAGCTCTTTTGCAATAGCCAACCCAAGCCCTGTGCTTTTCCCTGTTTTAGATGCATTCTTGTGATAAAAACGTTGAAATATCATCTGTAATTCATCTGCATCCATTTTTTCGGAAGCATTGGAAAATGAAAATTCAAATCCATTCTCCACTGCTTTCAGTATTACCTGATACCTTCCTTGCCCGTGAGTCAGCCCATTGCTAATGATGTTGGAAAAAATGCGCCTCATACCATCTTCATCGCCCCATACCATCATTCGGCAATCCTCTATTTGAATATCCGGTTCAATGTTTTTGTCTTCGAAATCGTTGTAATACATGGCAAGAATTTCTAATAAAAGCTTATGTATATTGATACTTTTCTCATGCCAGAAATCCTTTCCGGCTTCCATTCTTGCATAGTAAAACAACTGGTCTAACAGTCTTCGAACCATGTCCTGACGTTCTTCTATAATTTCTATGTACTCCAATCGTTCCTGTTCTGAAAGACTGCTATCCTTTATTATGCCAATATAGCCACCGGCAGTTGTCAAAGGCGTTCTTAAATCGTGCGAAATATTGGTAATACTTTCCCGAAAGTTTTCATCCAGTCTTTCCGCTGCAATCAAACTCTCCCGATTGTATTTGATAAGCTGGTTGATTTCATCGGTCAATGCGATAATTTCTCTTTGAGGTATATCAACTCTTACAATGGCATTGGTATCCTTCCCCACAATGTTACGTAGCTGCTTTTGCATGGATTTCATATTAATCCGGTAAAAATGGATATACACAAGGGTGGCACCCAAAGCTGATAACAATATGATAATGATTCCTATTTGTATATTACCCATATTATTTACCTCGCCTTTCTACAACCTAACTGTAATCATTAATTATTTCTATTTTAAAACTCGCCTATTCAATATCTCGTTTCGTAAAGATAATTGCTGACAAACTACTGAAAACAACTGCCAGTCCCAAAAACACTGCTATATATATTATTTTTTCCTCAATGGCAATATCAAAATCTCCAAAAGATGCCGACATATTTGGCAGCCAATATCTGTAAAACTTTTCATTTTCTGTTAAATAGTAAGTGAGCTGTGCTACTATACCGCCCGCAAATATAAACAACAAATTTAGAGGAATTGTAATGGTATTCTTTTTAAATACAATACATATAAATTCTGTGATTGCTGTATATCCTAGTATCATGCTAAAAGCACCCAGTGCAAAAATCACCAACTGCACTATCACTTCCGAGGAGAATTCTCCCACTTCGCCAATCATTGAAAATGCTACAAAATCAATTATGGAAGCTGCCAGCAAAAACACAGCAACCACAAGAATCATCGCTATGTATTTTGCAAATACATAATTTGCTCTTCGAGAACCCTTTCCAATAATCTGGCGTATGCTTCCTGTGGAAAAATCTTGACAAACAATAATCGTAATGAAAATACTTATAATAATATAACTGAAATCCCCCTCCAGCGGAGTTAAAATTCCAAGGATTCCTGTTATTTCCACTTCCATATTTGCACTTGCCGCAAAACTTCCATATACTACCGCCTGTAATAAGGCTATAACAACAAAGAGAATCCCAACAACATAAGTCACTTTGCTTTTCCATATTTTAAATAATTCACTTGAAATCAGATTACACATGTGCCATTCCTCCCATCAATTCCATGAAATATGCTTCCAAATCCTGCCCTGCCAGATTCATTTCTTCTACGGCAACTCCATTTATGACAAGTTGTTCATTTATATTTCGTTTTTCTTCCAGATGGTCGTAAACATAGATCGTTCTTTCATCCACAACTTTATAATCTTTGCTTCGAACGATATTCTCTAACACATATGCTGCTTTTTTTACATCATCAACCACAATTTTTATACAAGTCTTACAGTGTTCTTCCAGTTCCTCTTTTGTAAATTCCTCCACCAGATTGCCGGATTCAATCACACCATATCTGGTGGCAACTTTAGATAATTCTCCTAAAATATGAGAAGAAATAAGAATCGTAATATTTCGTTCCTTGTTCAACCGCAAAATCAATTCGCGAATTTCCTTAATTCCCGTTGGATCCAGACCATTAATCGGCTCATCCAGAATCAAGAAATCCGGATAACCCAAAAGAGCGATGGCTATGGACAAACGCTGTTTCATACCTAATGAAAATTTCTTTGTTTTCTTTTTCTGGGCTTTTGTAAGTCCTACTACTTCCAGAATTTCATCTATATTGCTGTTATTTCTGATTCCCATTAATTTATTATAATAAATCAGGTTATCTCTGGCTGTCATATTAGGATAAAGCGCCGGCTGTTCAATCATACAGCCAATGCGCTTTTGCTGTTCCTTTACGCAACTACTTTCAAATAATTCAAATGTTCCACACGTTGGTTGTGACAACCCACATACCATTTTCATTAAGGTGGTTTTTCCTGCACCATTCTTACCAATCAGCCCATAAATATCGCCTTTAAGCACACTGATATTTACGTTATTGACTACCGGTATCTGATTATATGATTTTGTCAATTCTTTTGTTTTTAATACATGTTTCATTCTCGTCTTCCTTTCCTATGTTTTCTTAACTTTTTTACATCTTATCAGACATATTTCAATTTTCTTTTTGGAAAACATAAAGAAAGTTTAAAGATTATTTCTCCTCCATCTTAAATCCAATTCCCCATACGGTTTTAATGTATGTTTCACTTTTATTTGCGCCGGCTAACTTATTTCGCAAATTGCTGATATGTACGCTGACTGCATTATCTTCCGGCAAGTATTCCTCCTGCCAGACAGACTCATAAATGTTATCTTTCGTAAACACTTTTTTCGGATTCTGCATCAACAGCTCTAAAATACCATATTCTTTGCCTGTCAAAACGATGTCATTCCCATTCACGTTCACATTATGATTTTCCAAATTCATAACAATATCTTTAAACTGAATTAAATTCTGTTCTTTGCAAGCACTGTTTTTGCTTCTTCGAAGAAGTGCTTCTATTCTTACAAGAAATTCTTCATTATGAAACGGCTTCGTTATATAATCGTCTGCACCCATTCGTATCATTTCTATCTTTTTTCCCAATTCATCAATCGCTGATACACACAAAATAGCTACATCCTGTTTCTTTCGAACTTCTGCCAATACTTCATCTCCCGCCAATCCCGGAAGCATAATATCTAAAATTAATAAGTCAAAGGTTTCTTTCTCTAACAACAGTAACGCTTCTGTCCCCGAAAAAGCAGTTTTTACCTCGTATCCGCATTTTGTAAGAAGTGTTTTTTCCATTTTACTTATTTGTGCATCGTCTTCGATAATAAGAATTTTGTGCATAATTGATTTCCTCCACCGTACCTAAAGTCTTTTTCCTACTGCACATTATACTCATTTCGTAAATTTTGAGCAAGATTATAAATATTATTCAATGCTGCTTTCACCTGATTCATGTCGTTCACCGCCCGTGTCATTACACGAGTTCCATCATTGGAAGCTGCTGTAACTTCCTGGCTGTTTGCAGACAATTCTGTAATTCCTTCTGCAATGACACCGGAAGATTCTGTAATATCATCAATTACACGTTTAAAATCACTGATAATGCTCATCAACTGATTTACTCCACTGTCTATGGCATCAAATTTTCCCTTTGTTTCCTCAATCAGACTATTTTGTTCTTCTACGGTTTTTACAGAATGATTAATACTTTCTGTAACACGCTCCACATCGTCTTTCAGTTCTGCAAGAATTTCTGTGATATTCTCTGTAGCAGCCTTAGTCTGGTCAGACAGGCCCCTGATTTCATCCGCCACTACTGCGAAGCCTTTGCCCGCTTCTCCAGCTCTGGCTGCCTCAATCGATGCGTTCAATGCCAGCAAATGGGTCTGTGTTGAAATTCCAACAATCGTAGCTAAGATATCTTCTACAACCTTGGTTCTCTCATTTAATGCTACCACATATTTCACGGTTTCTTTATTATCATGTGCAACTTCCTGGGCATGATTATGTAATTTATCCATAGCTTCTGCGCCCATCCCAACATCTTCCAATGCCTTATCTGATGCCTGCACCATGGTATCTGTTTGCGTTTTGGCGTTTCTTGTATTATCTTCAATATCCTGACACATCTGTGATTGACTCTGTATTTCATGAGCTGTACTTTCAATGTTGGATGCGATATCCTGCATGGACAAATTACTTGTACTAATTGCTTCATCTAATGCTCTAACATATCCATTGGCTTCATCAAAATGCTGCACTAACTCTTCTGATACGTGTCTTACCGTATCCAGATTCTCATTATTAAATGTAATCCATATTTTAGTGATATTATACACAGATACAATAATCAACACTAAAATTATAATAGAAGTTCCCGCTTCTGTGGGTGACACCGTACCCTTTCCATAAAGCATCATGCTTCGCACCGTATATATTGGCAACACTATCGCTGCACTGATAATAATTCTTCGTTTTTCCAAATATGCCATCTGCGTGATAAATAATGCTGCTGCAAGCATATAGAAAAATTGTGCATCCACAAAAATAACCATAAATCCCCAGACAATGGTTGCTACCACAGACATGTATATACCACATTTTCTATTACCTTTGAGCTTCATATAAACAATAATTGCTGCAATCACCCCTATCACGCTCACAATAGTGACGATTTGCATCGCTGTATTTGTTCCTCTTGTTCTCATCATTCCTAACATATTGAAAAATATGCCTACCATAACAACCAGCAACGTAGGAAATACCAACGAATCTGCCTTTCTGTACTGTTTTTCTGTCATAATTACCTTCACCCCTTCGTAAAATTTCAAAATATAGCAAAAAACGCTCCCCTTCCTCAAATCTCCAAGGACGAGAGCGCTTTCGCTTCGTGTTACCACATTAAATTTCTTAACAGCAGTTTTGGGTTAACCCCTTACGCCTACATCTGGAACTGTTCCATCAGTCCTACCATCATGGTAACCTGTGCTGCCTGTTCCTGACTAACTGCTGCTGTTTCCTCGGAAGTGGCAGAATTGCTGTCTACAATCTCAGCCACCGTAGAAATGCTTTCATCAATCTGGCTCATACTGATTGCTTCCTGTTTCAATGCATTTGCCATCTGTTCCATTTTCTCAGTAGCCTGTTTTGCACCTGCCATTACCTCATCCATGTTCTGTGCTGTTGCATCTGCTATCGCAATACCTTTATCTACAGCCTCTACTGTCATCTGAATTAATTTTGTTGTTTCACCGGCTGCATTTGCTGATTCTTCTGCAAGTTTCTTAACCTGTTCTGCAACTACTGCAAAACCTTTTCCTGCCTCTCCGGCTCTGGCTGCCTCAATTGCAGCATTTAAGGATAACAGGTTTGTCTGGCTTGCAATTTCTTCGATTGCAGCAATAATAGTTCCGATTTCTTCTGAACATTTGCTAATTTCACTAATTGCAACCTTAAGTTCCTGCATTTTTTCATTTCCACTTTGTAATACCACACCTGCATTGGAAGAAATTTTCACTGCTTCCTGTGCATCCTGTGCTTTTTCTACCATACTCTGTGTCATTTCGTTAATCATGCTTGCAACTTCAGATACTTTATCTGCCTGTACGGTACTTCCTTCTGCCAAATCTGTTGCAGCTTTTGCAAGCTGTTCGGAACCGCCATCAATTTCCTGTGCCACATTACGGATTACAGTAAGTGTATTTCTTGTATCTGCAATGATTTTCAAAAGAGAATCTTTAATCTGGATAAATTCGCCCACATAGTTCTGAACGATTTCAACATTGTAGTTTCCTTCTCCCATTTTGCCAAGTACATCTGCGATTTCTCTTATCATATTTGTATAATTCTGCTTCATAAAGTTAATGGATTCTACCATTTTACCCACTTCACTGTCGTCCACTTTCATGTCATTTTCCACATGAAAATGTCCTTTTGCAAGTTCACCCAACTGCTCAGAAACCTTTACGATTGGAACAAGCAGTTCATTTTTAGCAAACTTAATTGTGTGCTGAATTTTCAGGACTATGTAAAGGAATGAAATAAAGAAAGCAACTTCAAGAAGCATCATCAATATGCTTACTGTTGTCTGTTTCTTACTGGTTCTGTTCTGGATTGTTGCAATGCATTCATCTGTCAAACTATTAATCTGCTGAATTGTAGCTTCATATTCTTCACCAAACACTTTGGCTGTTGCCTCGTCCAATTCGCCATTAGCTGCAAGTGCAATCGCTTCTTCTTCCAACGGAACAAGACCATTAGACAACGCTGCTATCTTCTCTAATGAAGCCCATTCTTCTGCTGTAACATCATTCTTTTTTAAGCCTTCCCATGCCACATCACGGTTCTTGTCTACTTCTAACTCTTTCATATAGTTATCATAGTACACACTGTTACCGGTAACCGCATAGGATTGAACCTCAGAAGTCAATGTTTTCGAGCCCATTCGATACTGGTTTAAATACATGGTAGTTTCTAACTGTTCTGCACTGATAAGTGCATAACAAATGTTTGCCACTGTAAAAGCAACCAGTAACAACAGTCCCACACCTACTACTCGATAAGTTTCTTTTACGTTTTTGTTCAACTGTGCTGCCTGACCATTCGGGCTTACCCCGGCTGTCGTTACCTTTTCATTGTTCTTTTTCCCCATAACGCTTCTCCTTTTCCTGCTGTTTCCCCAAACTGCATGTAAAAAATTATTATTATAACTATTCTTCTATTATACCCTTCTTTCCATTTTTAGTCAATGAATCTCCGTTTGCCACATTCTCATGCACAAACACAAACAACAGCTGTTCCAAGTCGTCTGGATAATCATAAAATTTATCATCCAGTCGCTCCAATGCTTTTCTATTTTTTTCGACAACCCTATATCTCTCCTCGAAATCTCTTGGAATCACCTTCTTTGGAAATTTGCTTTGGACTTTTTTCCAAATCTTCAACACTTTTAACGCTTTTATCGCCGTTAAAGCTTCTTCTATCTCCTCAGCTCCCGGAAATTCTTCACTTGACAAATAATCTTCAAAGCCTGATGCATGAACCTCCGAATTTAATATGTCCACATAATAAACCACTTTCTCCATGGGAGTTAATACTTCTAACTTTGTCCCATAGTCGCATTTTTGTTCCAAAAATCGCATATATTGCACAACAAACTCATCCGGCTCCTTTATTTGCCAAATTTCCTCTTGAGATAAGGGTTGTTCCTCTACATCCTCTACATCCTCTATATCCTCATCTTCCTGATATTCTTCTAAATACGCTTCTTTCTCTAGCCTTTCTACAATCGTTCCCTTATATTTTTTGTTCAATGCTTCCAATTTCTTTTGATATGTTTCCAAATCCCCTTTAAATTCGTATTTTCGAATCAATTTTGAATGCTCTTTTACATATTTCGCAAATATTTCCTCATCTGTCATAACATTGCCTCTCTGTTTCTTTTATTCCATCTCTCTGATAATTTTGCGTATTGGCAACACACATGCCGGAGATACGGAAAGCTCGTCTACTCCCATTTTTATAAATGTTTCTGTTAATTCGGTATCCGCTCCAAGTTCTCCGCAAATCCCTGCCCAGATGCCCGCTTTATGAGCATTTGCTATCACTAGTTCAATTAACCGCAAAATCGCCTCATGATGTGGGTTATAAAATGCATCCAATTTAGAATTTTGGCGGTCCAGAGCCAATGTATACTGAGTCAAATCATTGGTTCCTATACTAAAGAAATCTACTTCTTTTGCCAGCAAATCACTGATAATTGCCGCTGCCGGCGTTTCTATCATAATTCCTTCTTCAACTTCACCAACACGTATACCTATCTCTTTTAATTCCTCTCTGACTTCTCTGGAAATTTCCTTGATTTTCCGCACTTCTTCCACGGAAGTAATCATCGGATACATAATAGAAATATTTCCATAAGCACTGGCTCGATACAATGCCCGAAGCTGGGTTTTAAAAATCTCCGTTTGGGTCAGACAGATGCGAATAGCCCGATATCCCAATGCCGGGTTTGCCTCTTTTTCAAGCTGAAAATAATCTGCCTGTTTATCTGCTCCAATATCCAAGGTGCGGATAATAACTTTCTTTCCCGCCATGGTTTCTGCCACCTGACGATAGATTTTAAACTGTTCTTCCTCTGTAGGAAAATCCTGAGATTCCAGATATAAAAATTCACTTCGAAACAATCCGATTCCAGCCGCATCATTTTTTAACACCGTAACCAAATCTGAAACATTTCCTATATTGGCATACAAATTTACTTTCTGCCCTGATTTGGTTATGGTATCTTTCCCCTTTAGCGTCGTAAGCAGCTCTTTATACTCATCATCCTTGGCTTTTTTTACTCTATATTCTTCTAAAACTTCTTCCGTGGGTGAAACAATAAATTTTCCGGTATAACCATCTACAATTCCTATTTCTCCGTCCCAGTTTTCCTCTACTTCGATTCCCACTAACGCCGGAATCCCCATAGTTCTGGCTAGAATTGCCGTATGAGAGTTTTGAGAACCCTGCCTTGTCACAAAGGCAAGCAGCTTACTTTTATCCATCTGCACCGTTTCGCTAGGTGCCAAATCATCTGCTAAAATTATCACCGGTTCATCCATAATTTCTCTTTGCTCACAGTTTCCCAGAAGAAGGGAAATCACTCGTTCTGAAATGTCTTTTACGTCTGCAGAACGTGCCTGAAAATACTCATTATCCATACTTGCAAATATCTGTGAAAAATTATCCCCTGTAACCGCCACGGCATATTCTGCATTTACCTGCTGAGTATCCATAATGTTCTTTACAGAATCATTGTAATCTTCATCCTGCAGCATCATGGAATGTACCTGAAATATTTCTGCACCGGCTTCCCCTACTTGTTTTAAAGCCTTTTCATATAAAGCTTCCAACTGTTTTATTGCCTCTGCTCTGGCAGCTTCGTAACGTTCAAACTCCTGTTGACTGTTTTCTATCTTTTTCCTGACAATCTTTTTTTGCTGCTTTGCATAGAATTTAATCTTTCCAATGGCAATTCCATTGAATATTTCTTTTCCTATATATTCTTTCATGATTAACTCCCCTTACGATAAGTCCTCCCTCTTATTTTCCTCATACCAGTAGGAAAAATTGTACTATAGTTCCAGGGATTTCGCAATAGTTTTTTCTTGCTGTGACTGGGCGTTTACTGTTGTCTTAGTTCCTTCTTCCTCATAAAGCAAATGGATATTACCCAAAGCACTATGCATATTGCACTTATCACCATATAGCCTACCATCCTGTCATCAATGCTCTCGTCATGTATAACTATTTGAAATACAATACTTCCAAAAAAGATTATAGTACAATATACAAAACCGGCTAAAAATCTCTTTCCTGTACTCGCCGCTGGGCGATAGTGGGAGGCTAAAGTTGTGTTTCTTTTTCCAGTATTAACAAAAGTCGCTAGTGTTGGTTTCCGTCTGGTGGAATCCAGCATAGAAATAGAATTCATCCAAATCACTATCAATCCACAAGCCATACAACATTCTGCTGTACTGCCTGCATAAGAATTATCTAAAAACTGTGCTCCCCCCGGTATCAGCCACCTCCACAAGTAAGAAACTCCCATTAATACAATGGCAAGCACCATGCCTCGCATTATGCTTTGTATTATTCTAAATCTCATGTAATGTTTTCTGTTTACCACAAAACATCCAATCTCGTACTGACTACTTTCATTCTCCTGATACAAAATCACCCCCATTCCACTCATGAGTATAGTAGTATTGAATACTTTATTAAAACTAGCTGAAAAATCTTCACTTCCTACTACCAATGCTAACACTTCCAATATTAAGCAATCTTCGCCCTGCGGAAAATTTCACGAATACGTAACCCTGCGAATCCTGTTACCCAGTCTGCCATAAAACACATGTTTCTCAACTGCTTTTCATTTTCAAACACCGGCTCTCCATGAACTAAAATTTTCCCCTGTGACGGTAGATATCTTGTGGTTAAAAGATTTAGCAGTGTTGTTTTTCCTGCACCGCTTCTACCTAATAATCCGTAAATTTTCCCTTCTTCCAATTCCAGATGAAAGTTTTCAAACACCTGCTGTTTTCCAAAACTTTTGTTGACGTTTTTACATTCTATTATGTTCATTATTTTTCTCCTCCTCTTGTAACATGCTCATCAATTCTTCTGTGGTGATTCCAAGCTTTTTCGCTTCCTGCCAAAATTCTTTTACGGTTTCCTTCTGAAATTTTTCTTTTGCCTGCTTTTGAATCATTTCTTTTGCACCAGAAGCAACAAACATTCCAATTCCACGCTTTTTGTATAGAATCCCTTCATTCACCAATAGTTTCAATCCCTTATTTGCCGTCGCCGGGTTCATTTTGTATAGATTGGCAAACTGATTTATGGATGGCACCTGTTCTTCCTCCCTGAAATTCTCTTTTAAGATTTCATCCTTAATCCACTGCGCCACCTGCATAAACAAAGGTAGCAACTCATTATCCTCAAACATGCCACTCCTCCTTTCAGGCTTGTTTTAGAAATTGTTTCTTTGCTATTTCAAAAAGGTTCACAGGTTAATTAGTTAACCAATTAACCTGTGAACTGATTATAGCTTGGGTATGATGAGGTGTCAAGAGAGAATATAAAAATCAGCCCCCAAAGGGAGCTGACTCTCTTTTGGGGACTGACTTTGCATTACGCAATTTCCTCACAATTATTCTTAATGTTTTCTGCAACTTCCATAATCTTTTTTGCTGTTGCCATATCATCTTTAAACAATGTTGTTATGCTTCCTACACTACGGAATGGTTCTTCCATAAGTACTGCATTATTTTCGATATTTCCATTGGCAACAATATAATCAATCATCAAACGTACGAATCGAATCTGATTTAAATTCAAACGTTCTTCATTCAAAAATTCGCTAAATGCAGTATTAACAGCATCTCTATCTACGCCAACAATTCTTCGCACTAATCTTCCAATCGGTGTATCTCCATACTCTTTTTTATATTCTTCCCTTGTTCCAAGTTCCTTCCAAAGAATTCGCTCTAATTCCTGCATTTCAGAAGAAGATAACTTCTTATTAGACCGCAGCTTATATACAGATAAATTGTCCTGATGTTCTTTCAAATAGAACTCTACCTTTTTTCTATAGTTTTTTAAATCATTCGAACCATAGATAGCCTCGCCTTCTTGTTCTTCCACAATGGTATCCTGAAAATCTACATAATATATCTTTCGCGGTTTCTTTTCTAAAAACCTTACTAATTCACGCATTGAATCTCGCACATTATCCATTTCTAAAATAGATGTTTCATTCCAAAACTCAGGTACTTTGACCTTTTCAATAATTTCTTTTTGCTCTTTTACTTGTGGGATTGTATACAAGTTAGATAAATGTTCCGCTGTAACAGAAACAATATTTTTATTTCTGTCTGCATTTTTACTCTGCAACTCTGCCAATTCAATACTATAAATCAAATAGTCAAACCTTCTTGCTAACTCATCCGTCTTTTCAGGCATTATTAATGGTGCTATATGATTTTTTAAATCTGTTACTTCCTTCGTTTCTAAATTGTTCCACGCTTTACGCTCACGAAAACTTTCGACATAACGCATCTTCATTTTTACACGAAAACTATCATTGTCCAACTCTACAATCTGCTTATTCAGTTCATCTATCAAATCCATGCGATATTTTACATAATCTTCTTCTTTTTGATATTCCGAAGCCTGTAACTCTCTTATTATACTCACTTTACAATTAAAAATCTTTTCGGCTAATGTTTCTGAACTTCCTGTTTCCGTTCCATTAGCATTCACACGAAAGAATTCAAAATTATTACAAAAATCAAATATTAGAAACTTTTCCTTATCCAAGCCTGGTCCAAACAAATCTTTGCAAAGTCTTGTTCCACGCCCAATCATCTGCCAAAATTTTGAATAACTGCGAACCTTCTTAAAAAATACCAGATTTAATATTTCCGGTATATCAATCCCGGTATCCAACATATCTACCGAAACTGCTATCTGAGGCATTTTCTCTTTTGTACTAAAGTCATCCAAAAGTGTATCAACGTACTTGATGCTATAATCTATCTGTTTAATAAAGCTATCCCCATACTCTGGGTATAATACATGAAAACGTTCTACTATTGCTGCGGCATGAGGTGTATTTTTTGCAAAAATTATTGTCTTCCCTAACTTATCTCCACTTTCTACCTTTAGCCCCTTTTCCATTAAATTCTTTAAAACTTTATCTATGGTATCCTTATTGAACAACCACGTATTAATTGCAGAATTAGATATATCCTTATCAATCATATCGTCATCTTCAAAGGTTTCATCAAATTCGTCTTTTTCTTCTTCCGATAAGTCGTCATAATGAATTCCAGCTTCCATAATTTTCGTTTTATATTCTATAGTACTATAATTGACTAAATAGCCTTCCTCTACAGCTTGACTCAGCTCATATGCATAAGTAGGTACACCTCGCTCTAAATCAAATACACCATATGTATTTTTATCAATTTCATTCTTTGGAGTAGCTGTCATTCCTAACAACAATGCATCAAAATAATCAAAAATATCCTGATACTTTTTATAAATGCTTCGATGACTTTCATCTACTATAATCAAATCAAAATGTCCTGGCGTAAACAGTTTTTTACCCTCTTTACCCTTTTTCTCATCTATGGCATTCATCATAGTTGGATATGTAGAAAAAATCATGCGGCTATGTTCCGGATCATCTTTACCATCTAATAAATTGCACAAAGTCAAATCCGGTAATAAATTAGCATAATTCTTCTTCGCCTGTTTCACAAGAGCCGTTCGGTCTGCTAAAAACAGAATATTCTTAATATAATTATGCTTTAACAAAATATCTACAATACTAATACTTACCCTTGTTTTTCCCGAACCAGTTGCTTGTACAATTAACATTTTTCTATGCTTGTTTTTTATCGCTTCACACACCGCTGTAACCGCCTCTTTTTGATATGGACGATTTGTAATATTATCATTAATTTCGATTCCTTCTAATGGTCTTCGGGATTTTCTCCGTTCCACCATAAGTTGTAATTCTTCTTTGGTAAATATGCCAAAAACTTGTCTTCTCGGATAATCATTAACATCATCTGTAAAATATATTTCAAATCCATTGGTGGTAAATATCAGTGGACGTTGCTTATATTGATTTTGTAAACAATCCGCATATAATTTTGCTTGCTGACTTCCCACATTAGGGTCTACGCTTGTTTTCTTTGCTTCTATCACAGCTAATGGCAAATTATTGTCACCATACAAAACATAGTCCACAAAGCCTGTACCGGAAGGTGTTGGCATTCCCTCTACCTTAACTTCTTCCAGACAATCACATCCTATTTTCCACCCTGCTTCTAACAATTCTAAATCAATATATTTCTTACGTGTCTGAATTTCAGTATTTTCATCTACGTTAAATTCTCTTTCCTGTACATTTTGTGTACGCAACGCAGTCATTTGTTCACGTAATTCTTCATTCTCTTTCCGTACCTCTTCCAGTTTTTTGTCTTTACTACTTAACCGCTCGTACAAATCTTTTAATTCTTCTGGACGTTTTTTCTTTTCTTCACTTTTTTGCAATATACTTTCATCAAATGTCCGCTCTGTATAACTACTGGAATAACAGTATTCCATCCATTTACAAAATTCAAACAGATTTCTCAAAGACAATACCGCATCATCTCGTTTGATATTCTGATTTGTATGTACCGCAACATTTCCTAGTCGAATGGTATACTTTAATAACGGAAATAACGATGGGTCAATAATCCCGCGAAAAGACTGTTCGTGAATCAAACTTGATATGTTATCACGATATGGAATTTTTAATGTATCATCATTTGCAAATACCCATCTTACCGCTAGCTCCAAGGCTCTACGCGAAAGAATCGCTGCTGTTGCCGAGGACACAAGCAAGCTTTTCTCCGCTTCCACTGCTTGGTCTGCAAATGATGTAAATAATTTATTTTGTTTCAAAAAATCAAAATTTGTACACATATCTTCCCCTCCTCTGGGTGTATTTTTTCTTTTTAGGCGTTGAGTTTTTAATTATTTTGGGGGTGTAATTGGTTGGGGACAATTTCAATTTGTCGACTTG
>CAYVCL010000066.1:0-15922 GCA_964450185.1 uncultured Lachnospiraceae bacterium
GATATTTTTTCACATCTGTTCTATATAGTATGTTTTCTTATCTAAATGACATTGTCTGGGCGATGTGCCTCACGAACTTACGAATGTGTGAACTAGTCGCAGCCCCCGGACGCGGCTCCCCAAAGGATAGCACAACCTTTCTTCGTCCCATTCGCCAACACCCCATCTTAAAAAACTCCCCTAAGAGAACTGGCTTTGATACAACTCATAATAGAAGCCTTGTTTTTCGAGCAAGCTTTCGTGATTTCCCTGCTCTATAATCTTCCCATCTTTCATCACCAATATAATATCCGCTTCCTTTATTGTTGACAATCGGTGGGCTACGATAAAGCTGGTTCTGCCTTGCATCATTTTGGCGAAGGCGTTTTGGATTTTTTGTTCGGTTCTGGTGTCTATGGAGGAGGTTGCTTCGTCTAATATTAGCATTGGCGGCAGGCTTAACATGATGCGGGCGATGCATAGTAGCTGTTTTTGACCTTGGGAGAGGCCTTCTCCACCTTCTTGAATTTCTGTGTCATAACCTTTTGGCATACGCTTGATAAAGGAATGAGCGTGAGCTGCTTTTGCGGCTGCGATAATTTCTTCTTCCGTGGCATTTGGTTTTCCCATGGTAAGATTTTCTCTTATCGTCCCCTCTCTTAACCAGGTTTCCTGAAGCACCATACCGTAAGAGGTTCGAAGGCTGTTTCTGGTAATGTCTTTGATGTCTTTTCCGTCCACCTGAATCCTTCCGCCAGTTACATCATAAAAACGCATTAACAGATTAATCATGGTTGTTTTTCCACAACCGGTCGGTCCTACGATGGCAACTCGCTGTCCCGGATTCACCTGTAAGTTTAAATGTTCAATCAGCTTTTGCTCCGGCTCATAAGAAAAGCTTACCTGTTCTAAGTCTACTTTACCCTGAACCTGCTGCAATACATCGGCATTTTCTTTTTCCGGTGTCTGAGGTGTTTCTTCGATAAATTCAAAAATTCTGGCGGCACAGGCGAAAGCGTTCTGTAATTCGGTAATAACTCCGGAAATTTCGTTGAATGGTTTGGTATACTGGTTTGCATAGCTTAAAAAGCAGGATAACTGTCCTACACTTAAGTTCCCGTTTACCACCGCAATGGCACCGGTAAATCCTACGCCTGCGTATACAAGACTGTTAACAAATCTGGTAGCCGGGTTTGTGGTAGAGGAAAAGAAAATTGCCCGCAGAGAACACTCACGCAATCTTTCGTTTACCTCATCAAAACGTTCCAGCACATTATCTTCCTGTAAAAATGCCTGTACCACCTTCTGGTTTCCAATCATTTCGTCAATAATTCCAGTCTGCTCTCCCTTGGTTTCTGACTGAATTTTGAACATGGAATAGGTTTTTCTTGCAATAAACGCTGCCACCAACAAAGATACCGGTGTAATACACACCACTACAATAGTAATTTTAGGATTCAGCATTACCATAAAAATAAGCGTTCCAAGAATAGTTACCACTCCGGTAAAAAACTGTGTAAATCCCATTAACAACCCTTCGGAAAACTGTTCCACATCTGCTATCAGTCGGCTGACAATTTCTCCGGATGGGTGACCGTCCAGATATTTTAACGGCAAAATCTGCAACTTATCAAAAGCATCCTTACGGATGTCGCGAACTACACGGTATGAAATTCTGTTGTTGCACACATTCATAATCCACTGAGATGCCGCTACAATGAGAACCACCGCTCCTGCCTTTGTTAACAGGGCTAACACCGTAGAAAAATCCACCTGTCCTTTTCCCACAATTAAATCAATGGCATCACCGATTAAAATAGGCACATATAAGGTAAGCAGTGCTGACACCGCTGCAAGGAGTATGGATAAAACCACAAGATACCAGTATCTTCCCACATATTGAAGCACTTTTTTCATGGTGCCTTTGTTTCCTTTTTTATGCTTCTCCATGGTTCTCCTCCTTTTCATACTGTGAATAGTAAATCTCCTGATACACTTCACAATCCTTCTTTAATTCTTCATGGGTTCCCATTCCCACAATTTTTCCATCATCTAACACAATAATTTTGTCTGCATGCATAATGGAAGATGCTCTCTGAGATACAATAAACACTGTCATGGATTTCTTTAAGCCTGCAATGGCTTTGCGAAGCTTTGCATCCGTTGCATAATCCAGAGCCGATGCACTGTCATCCAGAATCAAAATTTCCGGCTGTTTTACTATGGCTCTGGCGATGGATAGACGTTGCTTCTGTCCTCCCGACAAGTTTTTCGCCCCTTGACTTACCATGGTTTCTAAGCCTTCCGGTTTATTATTTACAATTTCTTTGGCTTGGGCGATTTCTAATGCTTCCCAGATTTCCTCTTCTGTGGCATCTTTTTTGCCCCAGCAAATGTTTTCACGAATGGTGCCTTTAAACAGTACACTTTTCTGCATAACAATGCCTACTTTTTGGCGAAGTTCCTTCAAAGAATACTCTGTTACATTTTTACCATCTACCAGTACTTTTCCTCGACTCACATCATAGAATCTCGGAATCAGATGCACCAGAGATGTTTTTCCAGAACCGGTTCCACCAATAATACCAACGGTTTCTCCTGCATTTACGGTAAAAGAAATGTCACTTAAGGCTTCCTCCCCGGCGCCCTGATATGCCATGCCTACCTGCTCAAATACAACTTTGGCAGTATCTTTGGATGATTTGTTTCCGTCCTGCACACCCGCTTCCTGCGTTTCTGCCCGTTCTGGTTCTGTCAGAGAAGATTTCATGTCCAATACCTGCTCAATTCTACTTCCACAGGCAACTGCTTTGGTAATGGTTACAATTAAGTTTGCAAGCTTAATCAATTCCACCAAAATCTGGGACATATAATTGTACAATGCCACCACTTCTCCCTGGGTGATATTCCCATTATTTACGCGAATAGCACCTACCCATACCAACACAATAATTCCAAAATTAATGATAATGTAGGTCACAGGATTCATCAGTGCTGAGATTCTTCCCACCTTCATCTGCATGGATGTGAAGTTTTCATTGCTCTGACGAAATTCTGAAATTTCAGAAGCTTCTTTTCCAAAAGCACGAATCACACGGACACCGGTTAAATTCTCTCTTGTAATGGATAAAATTTTGTCTAATGCCCCCTGCACTTTTCGGTACAAAGGTATGCTGATTGCCATAATTCCAAACACCACCAAAGAAAGTAATGGAATGGTAACCACGAACACCAGTGCTGCCTTTACATCGATGGTAAATGCCATAATCATTGCACCAAACACAATAAATGGAGAGCGCAAAAACAAGCGCAGTACCATATTTACACCTGACTGTAGCTGATTAATGTCACTTGTCATTCGGGTAATCATGGTTGAGGTTCCGATTTTGTCAATTTCGGCAAAAGACAAACTCTGTATATGGGCAAACAAGGCGTGTCTTAACTTGGTGGCAAAACCTGTGGCAGCCTTTGCCGCAAAATACTGGGCTGTAATGGAGGAGGCAAGCCCTACCACCCCCAACAGCACCATAACACCACACATTTTCAGTATATAGTCCTTGTCACCATTTCCTATCCCCACATCAATGATAGCAGCCACAACTAATGGCACAATCAACTCAAAAGACGCCTCCAGCAATTTAAACAAAGGACCTAATACGGTTTCTTTTTTATAATCTTTCAAATATACCAACAGTTTCTTCATATTTTACTCCATTTTCCATTTCTCAAACTAACTGAAAAACTTAATAAATGATGGAATTCTTTATTTCTTCTGCCTTTTCTGCACTGATTAATTTTTCGATTAATTTCAACGCAAAGGGAATGGCTGTTCCCATGCCACGGCTGGTAGTTACATTTCCATCCGCTTCCACCGGATTGGTGCTAACAATCCCTTTTAAGCGGTCTTCAAATCCCGGATAACAGGTGCATCTCTTTCCTTCTAAAATGCCCAAATCGCCTAACACACTTGGTGCTGCACAGATTGCGGCCACTTCTTTTCCTGCCTTGAAAAATTCCACACATTTTTCTGTTACTACCTTACATTCTCCTAAATGAAGTGTTCCCGGCATTCCGCCCGGCAATACAAGCATATCCACTCCGTCAAAATCTGCCTGACTTAAATTTACATCTGCCATCACCTGAATCTGGTGAGCGCCCATGATTTCTTTTTCTTCTTTGATAGAAACCGTCGTTACTTTAATTCCCGCTCTCCGCAATAAATCCACAACGGTAAGCCCTTCAATTTCTTCAAAACCATCTGCTAAAAATACAATTACATTACTCATTCTCTCTACATCCTTTCTTCTTGCTAAATTTTAACAAATTGCATATAATCATTATAGTAAAAATAAATTAAATTTCAATGAAATCTGGAGAAAACTATGGAAATTGAACGTAAATATTTAATTCACACTTTACCGGATAATTTAGAAACTTATCCACACAAAAGAATCGAACAGGGCTATTTATGCACTTCCCCTGTGGTAAGAATCCGAAGACAAAACGACGAATATTTTTTAACTTATAAATCAAAAGGCTTGATGAGCCGGGAAGAATATAACCTTCCGCTGACTCAAGAAGCCTACAAACATTTAAAACCAAAAGCGGACGGTTATCTGATATCCAAGGTACGATATCTGATTCCGTTAGATGACACCCACACCATCGAATTGGATGTGTTTGATGCACCATTTGCACCGCTTTATATGGCGGAAGTGGAATTTGCCACGATAGAAGAAGCAGAAAATTTCACTCCACCAGAATGGTTTGGTGAAGATGTTACCTTTGATGGAAGCTATCATAACAGTGCCATGAGTAAAGGTGCACACCTTAATAATTAATCCCTATGGAACTTAAAAACTGTCGAATCTCAGAACCTGCAATACTTTCTATTTCCTGCCAAAACAGGTTTTGAGTTTCCTGCAGTTTTTGCTGTTCTCCATGAATCACATCTACTTCCTCTTTTTTTGGAAGTTCTACGGTAAAATCGCCAAAGGTTGCCACAATATTTGCTTTTAAGTCTACATCATGTTCCCCACGGGCTATTTTCATCTCTGCAATATCGATGGTGAATTTTTCGTTTTTCCTGTCAGCCTTCATTGTTCCTGCTGCAGTTACATTGATTCCTGTAATGTCTTCTCTCGCCTGCAGCTCAAAAGCTCCATCTGCTGCAACATAATCAAACAGAATTTCTCCATTTAATACGCCTGCACCGTCTTTCATTACTGTCATGTCGAACTGACTTTCGAATCCTGATGCATTTTCTTTTTTCTGCTCATTACGCTTTAAAATTATTTCATAACCACTTTCTGCATTATCCATAGAAAACTCTGTGGTAGCACCAGCTTTGTTCACAAGTACAGAAATCTCCACGCCTTTTTCTTCACTAACCAGCTTATTTACAAGATTTAAATAGCCATCCTGCTCAAACTCTGGATATTCACTTGCCATGTCCTGCAAAAACAGTTTTACCTCTGCTGCCGGAAGGTTTACCTGATACAGATATCCTCCTGCCAGTTCATCGGGATTTTCCTGACGTTCCACTGTCATAGTATCATAAATTTGCAATAAATCTTCTTTCAAACGGTCATTTTTAAGTATCTCTTCTATCTTTTCGTACTTACTCTGGCTGACTGCCATTTGAAACAGTGAAATATAACCTTTCTGGAGCATTGTTATGTTTCTATGACTTATGCCATATGTTTTTCCGATTTCCTCCAGATTCTCGGTGTAATTGAATTTCAACATTTTATCCTGAAATATTTCAGAATCTAAATACAAATTGGTATCATCGCTGTACCCATCAAATTCTGCAAATGGCATTCCGCCTAAGCCTACATCCCCTAACACTTGCACTTTTTTTCCTGATTTGTCAATGATTCCTTCCAAATCTGTCTGTACCGTAAGCTTGGCAATGTCTGTATAAAAGGTTCCTGCTATCTTCACATCTTTCTCGAAGAACAAATCTTCAAAGCTACAATATTCCAAATACTGATTTAGTTCATTTTCCTTGGTAACTTCAAAAAAATTCTGTATTGCTTTTAATGCATCATTACGTCTGTCCATTTTTCCTGCCACGGCACTGACTCCAAGAGCTATCACAGCCACCACCGCCACACCAATACCAATTTTCCAACCTTTTTTCATATCAATCTCCTTCTGCCACAACGCGGAAAACTCCACTGACTTTAGTCAGCAGAGTCTTTCTTATTGTTTCCTGTTGATTCCCTTACCGCAAGCTCGCCTTCGAAATATTTGCGAGTGTGCATTGATTTATCACGTATTACGTTAAATAATATCTGGGTTGCCTCTTTTGCAATAGCCTCCATGGGCTGTATAATTGTGGTCAATGACGGGCTATAGTAAGACGATATGTCGATTCCGTCAAATCCTGCAACCGCAATATCCTCCGGAACACGTAACCCTTTGTCATGAATGGCACGACACGCACCAATAGCAAGACTATCCGATATGGCAAACACTGCGCTAATATTTTCCCCCGATTCTAATAGCTCAGTCATCATTTGATAGCCACATCCCATGGAATAGTCTTCACTTTCATCCATATATTTAACCAGTTTTTCGTTTACCTTAATATTATTTTCCTGTAATGCCTTATAATATCCCAAAAGTCTTAATTTTCCAACACTTTCATCGTGCATTGTTGCGGTAATAATCGCAATATCCTCATGTCCCTGTCTGCATAAGTAGTCCACCATTTTGTAGCTTTCTCTTACGTCATCCACCGACACCGCAGAATATGTGCTGTTTTGTTCAAATTGTGGCTTTGCGCTTGTCACCAAAACTACCGGTGCTTTCAAGCGTGCCAGACTTTCTGAACTCTCTGAATAAAAACCACCTAAAAAAATAATTCCGCAAAGTCTTTTTTCCTGTTCTAATTCCAATGCGGCTTCTACTTCATCTTCGTAGGACTCTACCTGATGAATCACCATGGAATATTTTTTCTTTCCAATTTCCTCTTCTATGACACGAATCATTTTACTAAAAAGGGGGTTATCCACCCCCTTAACTAAAACTGCAATATTTTTGGAATCTGTACGTTTTAAATTTCGCGCACTGTTATTTGGAATATAATTATTTTCCCGAATAACGTCCATAATCATCTGCTTGGTTTCCGGATTAATGTCCGGATGATCGTTCATAGCTCTGGAAACTGTGCTTACCCCAACACCGCACAGTTTCGCAATATCTTTTATAGTTATTGTTTCCATGCTACCCCCGTCACCTTACACTTATTATATTATATAGTTATTTTGCCAGTCTTCCATACAATTTAGTCATATCTTTTACTTTTTCAATGATTTCATCTGTGAAATCTTCTTTCCCCATACGCCACTGCCAGTTAGTACCTAATGTTGATGGTACGTTGATTCTTGCTTCTTTTCCAAGACCTAAATAATCCTGTAATGGAATGATACATGTCTTAGAAACACTTGCCATAGCAAGACGAATGAAATCCCAATGAATTTCTTCTTCTGGTGTTGCTGCATTGTTCATATATTCTTTTGCAAATTCTTTATCACATTCAGGAACAACTTCATACCATCCGCGAACAGTATCATTGTCATGTGTTCCTGTATATACGATGCTATTATCTGTATAGTTGTGTGGTAAGTAATCGCTTTCTTCTCTGGAATCAAATGCAAACTGTAAAATCTTCATTCCAGGATATCCTGTCTGCTGTAATAATTCTAATACAGTATCTGTTAAGAATCCTAAGTCTTCTGCAATAATATCCAAATCTCCAAGCTTTGTATTCAATTTCTTGAATAAATCATAACCAGGACCTGGCATCCATTTTCCGTTAACTGCTGTTTCATCTCCATATGGAATAGAATAGTATTCGTCAAATCCACGGAAATGATCGATACGAACTACATCATATAATTCGAAGCAGTAAGCAACTCGCTGAAGCCACCACTTGTAACCTGTCTTTTTGTGGTATTCCCAATCATATAAAGGATTTCCCCAAAGCTGACCTGTTTCTGAGAAGGCATCTGGTGGACATCCTGCTACAGCTACCGGCATTCCTTCTTCGTCAAACTGGAATAACTTTGGATTTGACCAGCTATCAGCGCCATCAAATGCTACATAAATCGGAATATCTCCGATAATCTTAATACCTTTTTCATTTGCATAGTCCTTTAATTTAAGCCACTGTTTTGCAAATGTGTACTGCTGAAATTGATAAAATGTAATTTCGTCTGCTAATTCTTCTCTATATACTTTCATGGCTTTGGTTTCTCTGTTACGGATATCTGTATCCCATTCAATCCAAGCCTTACCTTCAAATTTATTTTTTACTGCCATATATAATGCATAATCATCTAACCAATATGCATTCTTTTCTATAAATTCTACAAAATCCTGATTTTCTTTAATATTACTTCTTTCGTAAGCTTTTCTCAAAATATCAAAACGTGCAAAGTAAATTTTTTCATAATTTATGTAATTTTCATTGTCACCAAAGTCACAAGCATCACATTCTTCTTTTGTCAATAAGCCTTCTTCAATCAATGCTTCCAAATCAATGTAATATGGATTTCCTGCAAAAGTAGAAAATGACTGATATGGTGAATCTCCATATCCGGTTGGTCCTAATGGAAGAATCTGCCAATAAGTCTGACCAGCTTCCTGTAACTGATCTACAAACTTATATGCCTCCTTTGAAAAAGTTCCAATGCCATAATTTGATGGCAGACTGGAGATTGGTAATAACACACCGCTAGCTCTCATTTTTTCTAATCCTCTCTTTTCCTTTATGATAAGTTTTAGAGTGCTCCCATTACAGAAGCACTCTGAATCATTTTAACTAACCTTTTACGGCACCTGCTACAACACCTTTAATAATATATTTCTGACAGGTGAGATAGAAAATAATAATCGGAATAATTGCAAGTACCAACATCGCCATCATGGCACCCATATCTACGGAACCATAACCACCACGTAAGTACTGAATAGCAATCGGAATCGTCTTATGTTCTGTACCCAAAATCAAATATGGTAACAGGTAGTCATTCCAAACCCACATAGCATTTAAGATTGCTACTGTGATTGCTGTTGGCTTTAACATTGGGAATACAATGTTAAAGAATGTCTGAAGTGGATTACATCCATCAATCATGGCTGCTTCTTCCATTGCAATCGGAATTGCTTTTACAAATCCACTGAACATAAATACAGAAAGACCTGAGCCAAAACCAAGGTAGATTATTATTATACCAACTGGATTGTCTAAATGCAATCTATTTGCAACAAAAGTCATTGTAAACATTACCATCTGGAATGGTACAATCATAGCAAATACAAAGAAGTAGTATAACATACTTGTAAATTTTGACTTAATTCTGGTAATTACCCATGCTGTCATAGCTGTAAACAACACGATAACTCCAACAGATAATACTGTAATAAACAGTGACCATCCAAAGGACTGGAAGAATCCAATCTTAACTGCTCCCTCTGTGTAGTTTGAAAGCCCTACAAGGGTTTCTGATGTTGGCAACTGGAATGGTTCTGCACTTATGTACAACTTACTTTTAAATGAGTTAATTAATACAATAAAAATTGGTGCCAAGAATAAAATTGACAAAATTGTAAGGAATAATCCAATAAGAATTCCCTGGGCTTTGGATACCTGAGGTGCATCTATTTCATTTGCTGTCTTTTTCTTTTTAGCCATTAGTTTTCAACCTCCTTACTTCTTGTAACAACAAGCTGTGTTAAGGAAATCACCGCTACAATCAGGAAGAAGACAACCGCTTTTGCCTGACCTACACCTTCCCAACCGGTCCTTCCATAGAACGTATTATAAATATCTAATGCTAACATAGCAGTTTTTCTTGCCGGAAGACCTGCTGTTAACGCTAAGTTCTGGTCAAATAATTTAAATGAGTTTGTTAATGTTAAGAACAGACAAATTGTAAAGGAAGACATAACCATTGGAATTGTTACGCTCTTTAATGTCTGCCATGTTGTTGCGCCATCAATTTTTGCTGCTTCAATTAATTCCGGTGGAACATTTTGAATACCGGCTACATAAATAATCATCATATAACCAATTTGCTGCCAGTTCATCAGGATAACCAATCCCCAGAAACCGTAATTAGCATTATAGTAAATATCCTGTCCTACTACTTTTAACAAGATACCGTTGATAATCAACTGCCAAATGTATCCAAGTACGATACCACCAATTAAGTTTGGCATAAAGAATACTGTTCTGAAAATATTTGTTCCCTTGATTCCTTTTGTAAGCAATAATGCCAATAAGAATGATAATACGTTAATTGTGATTACTGCCACAACAGTAAACTTAACTGTAAATAATAACGCATTCAAAAAATCCTTGTTTGCAAACGCCTTTGCGTAGTTTGCCAATCCATTAAATTCTGCATTTGTTACAGTACGGAACTTACAAAATGATAAGTAAATTCCCATAAAGAACGGTACCACGAATGCAATAATAAATGCGATTAATGTTGGTAATGCAAAGATTGGAAAATACTTTTTTAGTGCTTTCTGCATTATAACCCTCTCCTTCTTGTTTTCATTTTCTTTTTCATAATATTTTCTGTTTTCATACCCTGAAAACTAAACAATAGAAAGTTCGCAAAGCGTACTTTCTATTGTCTTTAACAAGTGGGGCAGCTTTGACACTGCGCCCACCCAATATAACCATACTGCTTATGCAATACGCGAATCCCTATTTTATTTATTCAGCGCTTGCTTCTTTTTCTGTCTTCCATCCATCAACGAATGCTGATACAACACCGTCCCAGTCTGAAGTTCCGTTACAGTAATCTAATAATGCGTATCCTAATTCATCCTTGAATGTCTGGCTTGGGAATGCTGTAAAGTTCCATGATACAGATGTTAAAGAGCTATCTTCCATGTATCTGCAAACTTCAAGTCCAAGTGGATCGCTTGGTTTTTCATCATCAGTAAATGTTGTAAATGGTACGATACCTAATTTTTCAGTTGCGAATGCTTTACCTTCTTCTGAATTGAATACCCATTCAACAAATTCGATTGTTGCCTGCTGATCTGCTTCAGATACCTGGCTGTTTACACACATGTAGTTTTCTGTACCTACACATAAGCCCTGTGTTTCTTCACCAGCTACACCTGTGTAGATTGGAAGGAATTTAACATCTTCAGCTGCAACTACGTTTCCGTCTGTTCCGCTAACCTGGCCCCAGCCCCAGTTACCGTTCTGAACCATAGCTACTTTACCTAATGCAAATTCAGCCATTGAGTCTTCAACACTCTTTGTTCCTAACTGCTGCTTTTCTGTACAAGAGTTGTTAACATATAAATCAAAAATGTTTTTGTAGTTATCTGCGTATGTTAATGCGATTTCGTTTGCATCAGATACACCGTTGTCTTTGAATTCATAGTAGATTGGAAGGTTAGCTAAGTGTGTCTGCCATCTCCAGTCTTCACCAGCTTTGAAAGATGTTGAAGCGAATACACCTTCGATTCCTAACTGATCTTTCTTAGCCTGCATATCTTCTACAACTGCTTTTAATGTATCAAAGTTTTTGATTTCTGCTGCTGATGAAATATCAACTGCTTTATCTGCTAATGCAAAGTAATCTCTCATGATCTTATCATTGTAGATGATACCATAACCTTCTACTACGTATGGGATACCGTATACGCCATCACCATCTGTAATTGCAAGGCTCTTATCTGATAACCAGCTATAGAAGTCTGTACCAGATAAATCTAAACAATAGTCTTTCCAAGACTGATATCCGATTGGTCCATTGATCTGGAATAATGTAGGAGCATCTGTCTTAGCTACTTCTGACTTTAATGTCTGTTCGTAAGTACCACTTGCTGCTGTTACAACTTTAACTTCTACACCAGTCTGTTCTGTGTAAGATGCTGCTAAAGCTTCCCAGTCAGATGCTACTTCTGGTTTGAAGTTTAAGTAGTAAACTTTTCCGCCTTCAGAAGATGCTGTTGTATCTTCTGCTGTTTCTTCCCCTGCTTCAGCATCGTCTGCTGCTGCGTCATCTGCTGCTGCGTCATCTGTTGTTTCTGTGTTGCTGTCTTCTGTAGTAGTAGCGTCATCTCCACCACAGCCCATAAGCATTGTTGATACCATTGCTACACTTAAAAGTGTACTAACCAACTTTTTCTTCATAAATTTCTACCTCTCTCTCTTATTCATTATCTTGTTTCTCCCTGTATGTACGTTTCGTACATACCGTCATCGCGTTTACCAAAATCTACCATTGGTATCGTTTTCGGTAACGTTTCCGATGAACTATGATTATACTAACATATTGCCCAACTTTTTTCAACTCTTTTGAAATTACTTTTTTGCATTTCATATACTTTATACAACTTATCAAGTTTTCTTTTGTGCATTTTTACTACCTTTTTTCGATTTATTTCAACACCCCTCTTGGCATTGTTAGCTATTTTTCATAAATCCGTAATATTTATGTCACATCCCAAATATTTCCTTAAAATACATGATACAAGACAGATGATTTCCAAGTCCCTAATGTCGAAAAAGGATATGCAGAATTCTGCATATCCTTTCTCCTATTCTTTTGCTATTTCATTATTTTACAGTATATTCTTCTACTGCTTTTTCTAAAATAACACCATTGTTAATTGCGTATACATGAAGCTTATATGTTCCTGCCTGTGCAGTTGTCCAAATATATCTGCTTTCTGACTGGAAGTTCGTAATCAATATTTCTTTTCCATTCTTTTCATATGTATACATATATCTAACATTACCTGTTGCTCCAGATGTATTAACATATAAACCAATACCATTCTTAGTCTTAACAGCTGTAAAGCCATCTAAGCTGAAATCACCAGGTACTGTTGTTACAACTGGTGCTGTTGTTGCTGTTGGAGCTGGTGTACTTGTCACAATCGGATCTACCGGTACTGTTGGGTCCGGTGTACTTGTCACTGTTGGATCCGGTGTGCTTGTTACTGTTGGGTCCGGTGTGCTTGTTACTGTTGGATCCGGTGTACTTGTTGGAACTACACCACCTGAATATACATAAGTTACAGTGATTTCATCTGCTGTAAATGTACCCTTAGCATTTTTTGGTACTTCTTTTAAAGTATATCCCTGAATATCTCTTGCACTAGTTTCGTAAGAATCACCTGCGGCACCTACACGATATACTTTTAAACCGCCTGTAATATCATTACCTGCTTCGTCTACGTATTTTACAGTTACTTTTGCCTTTTCACCTACAGACAATGTTTCTAGGCTGGTTGCGCCTTTTTTGTACAACTGAGTTCCTTTTGCCACAAGTCCGGCTGTATTATCAGGAGTACTTCTGTCGTCAGCACCATCGCCCCATTTGATAATAATACTTGCACTGTCTGTAATAGAAGAATTGGACCAACTCCAATAATCACCATCATCTGCCATAACATCACCCGGCCAAGTACCATTTGTATTATAATTCTTCACATCATCATACACCCAGATTGTTGGTGCTGATGCAAATTCACTCTTCAATACTTTTACACAGAATGCGTCGGAACCTACTGCCGGTTCTGCACATTTCTGATAATTAATCACTTTCGTTACTTCTGAGCCATCATCTTCTGAGGTACCCTTTAAAGTAAGAACAGTCTTTTCTTCATAAGCTGCTCCACCACCTAATGTAATCACATCATCGGCATTGTAAGCAACTGCTTCTCCACCGTTGATAGAATAAGTAGCATTTGTTACTTTGTTTGCACTTAATTTTACGTCGATTGTTTCAGAACTATATGTTGTTCCTGAGTATGTACCACTTGCAATATTAGCTCCAACGCTAGCTTTTACTTCGCCTGGTTTTTCTAATAAAATAATACCATTAGAATCACAAGTTACAGACACTGTACCGCCGGATACTGTATAGCTTTCTCCTGAATATGCATCTGTTACTGCTTCACCATCTTCGAAAACGCCGCTTACGTTTACGCTATATGTTCCTGCCGCAAATGGTAAAGATACTACTACTTTATCTTCGTCTTCCTGTCCTAAATGATAGGTTCTGCTAAATGTATAAGCACTGCCTGTTAACTGTTTGTGCTGTCCCGCACCAACGGATACATGATTATTTCTAAACTGTCCAATTTTCTGATAGTTTACATATAACTGATTGCTCTGTGTAGCACCTGACCAGTTCATGTGTGAACGCCATCCCTGTTCTACACTAGCACCAAGATTACCTGTAGTTCTTCCTGTTTCATCACCGTAGTAAATCTGTACACCACCCGGACATAAGAGTAATGATGCAGCTACTTTCGGATCTCTACTTCCCAAACCAACGTCGTGGGAAGAAATGTATGTCAACATATTGTAATTTGCATTTGAGTTAATGGTAGATGCATAACTTGAATATATTGACTCCATATCAGCTCCATATTTATTAGAATTATCACTATTCTTACCATGGAGTGAAAAGTTAATCAAAGAATCGAATGCTCCTGAATTAAAGTATTGATTATCACTACCACCTGTATAACCAAATACTTCACCAGTCATCCAGAAATCTTCATCCCAGCTTGCTGCCACATTATCCGGATTGTTCTTTCTCCATTCCTTTAATGCTTTGTCAGCACAGTCTTTCAATGTTTTCCAATGTTCCACTTCGATGTGTTTTGCAGTATCACAACGGAAACCATCTACACCATAATCTTTTACAAAATCTGTTAACCATTTTACAATATAATTTACATTACGTTTTTGAAGGTTATTTTCTGTAAAGAAGGCATCCAACTCTGCCATTTCCTGGTCATATCTTCCTTCTTTTTCCCATTTTGTTTTCAAAATAGGTGGAAGTCCATTATCATTACTATCCTCTGTTTTAATATCCGGAAGACCACCGGTACAAATCTTTAAATCTCCAACAGAATCGTTTTCACTACCTGAATATCCACTAAAACGTTTATCGATGGCGCGAACCCAACTTGGACCCCACCAGCCAGAAGACCAGTTAGCAGTAGAATTCAATGTATATTTTCCATCTGTTGTTTCTGTACTGTAATCATGGTACCAACGATACTGCTTTTCCGAAGTATTATAATAAATATTCTTCCAATCAGAACCTGTTCCTCCAAATCCATACTCGGTAGCTGTCACAGGGTCTGCATAACCTACATGATTCATTACCACGTCAAGTACTACACGAATTCCATGTTCATGGGCAGTATCAACAAATTCCTTCATTTCTTCTTCTGTTCCCATGTTCGCATCCATGTTACTCCAGTCTAATGGATAATATCCATGGTAAGAATAATGTTTAAATCCATCACTATCACTGTACTGCGCACAGATAGCACCGTGAATCTGTTCGTATGGTGCTGTAATCCAAATTGCATTGACACCAAGGTCATCAAAATAACCTTCGTTAATCTTCTTTGTCAAACCTGCCAAATCTCCGCCGTGGAATGTACCAACTCTGTTTGCATAGTTTTCTGCATCTACTTCAACATTTTCACCTGTTGTTGCAGAACGTCCATATGAATGGTCATTCTCTGTATTACCATTTTCAAAACGGTCTGTAATTACAAAGTATACCGTCGCATTATCCCATGTAAAATTATCTGAACTGCTTGAAGCATTTACAACTTCTTCTACAACGACTTCTTCCACTTCAGTCTGTTCTTTTTCTTTCGCTTCTGCTGTCAAAGGCACGAAAGATGTCAATCCTGCTTCGCTCAACATAACCGCAGTCATTGCTACTGCCGCCAGTTTGCTCAATCTTTTTAAAGCCATAATATCTCCTTTCTCATATACACATTAGTGCAACCGCACCATTTTTACACATAACAGAGGAGGCGATATGGTCGCTTCCTCCGTTTGTGCTATTTCTCTTACAATTAATTATGCTTTTTTGTAAGATACTTTAGAACCAGCACCTTTGCTCTTTAAAAGTTT
>CAYVCL010000067.1:0-15874 GCA_964450185.1 uncultured Lachnospiraceae bacterium
ACAAAAGACGAAGGTGGACGTCATACTCCATTCTTCAACAACTACAGACCACAGTTCTACTTCAGAACAACTGACGTAACTGGTGTTTGTAACTTACCAGCAGGTACAGAAATGTGTATGCCTGGTGATAACGTAGAAATGACTATCGAACTTATCCATCCAGTAGCTATGGAACAGGGTCTTACATTCGCTATCCGTGAAGGTGGACGTACTGTAGGTTCAGGTCGTGTTGCTACAATTATCGAATAATTTGTAATAAACATTGATTTTATGAGGCTTTCCAGTAATGGAGAGCCTTTTTGTGTGGTGGGGATGCTGCTTGGTGTGTTTTTGTTGGTTGACAATTGGAAAAATTCATAATATAATTAAACAAATATTCATTGAACGTTTGTTTGAAGAAAGGGGAAGTGTCATATGAAAACACGTAAAGAGCAAAAAGAACGCAGACGGCAAGAAATTATATATACTGCTTTAGAGTTATTTGTTAGCAAAGGTTATGCTGCTACTAAGATTACGGATATAGCAAAAAGTGCAAATATGAGTAGGGGATTAATGTTTCATTACTTTGAGTCAAAAGAAAAATTATATGAAGAACTAATTCGAATGGGGCTAGAAGGAACGGCATATCCGGGAGAGCAGAAGTGTGAACATGCCATTGATTTTTTTCTGAATTTCACGGAAGAGTTGTTTTCGTATATGAAAGAGCAACCTGTTGTGGCGAAATTTTTTGTATTGATGGCAGAAGCACAGCGAAGCGAAGCGACACCAGAGCATATCCGGGAAATTGCAATGAGAGTAAATGTGATAGAGCAGTTTGTTCCTATTGTTGAATGGGGACAGAAAGAAGGAACGATTAAAGAAGGTTCCTCCTTGATAATATCAAATGCATTTTGGTGTAGTATACAGGGAATTGCAGAGAGATTTGCTACGAATCAGGATATTGAGTTGCCTAAGGCAGAGTGGATTGTTGACATAGTAAGGAGAAAGTAGGAAAAAAGTTTATGAAAAAGGTCGTAATTGTAGGCGGTGGAATTGCAGGAATGACTGCAGGAGTGTTATTGCAAAAGGCTGGATTTACTACAGAAATTTATGAAAAGAATGCATTACCGGGAGGACAGTGTACCGGTTGGAAGAGAGCGGGGTATTTTATTGATAATTGCATTCATTGGTTGACCGGAACAAGACCAGGAAGTGCTTTGCACGAACTTTGGAAGGAAATTGGTGCATTGGGAGATGGTGTGGAAATACATGAAAAAGAAATGTTCTTTTCGTCAAAGCTGAATGGACAGACGTTAACCTTTTGGAGAGACAAGGAAAGAACACGAAAAGAACTGCTTAAATTGTCACCTGAAGATGAAGAGGAAATCAATAAATTGATAAAATATGTATCTATGGCTGAAACGATGACAGTACCGGTGGAAAAGCCGTTTGATGCAATGAATCTGATTGATTTTATGAAATTAGGCATGTCAATGAAATCAATGGGGAAAGTAATGAAAGAATATGGGAATATGGATATCAATGAATTGGCAATGCGTTTTAAGCATCCACTAATTCGTCGTGCAATTATTGATTATATGCCTAGCGGATATCAGGCGTACGCATTTCTTGTTTCCTATGGTACGGTGACAGGAGGGAATGGTGATATACCGAAGGGTGGATCACTTGCCATGTCACTTCGTATTGCAGAAAAATATAAAGAATATGGCGGTGTGATGCATACGAATGCCAGTGTGAAATCTGTCTTAATAGATGAAAAAAAGGCAGAAGGGATTCTGTTAGAAAATGGAGATAAGATAGAGGCTGACTATGTTATCTGCGCTTGTGATACAGATTATACATTTCGTGAACTATTGCCGGAAAAGTATATACCAGAAGGACTTAAGAAAATGTATGCGAACAGAGATAAATATCCGGTTAGTAGTGGATTTCAAATCGCTTACGCTGTAGACGGAGTATTTCCGGAATTGACAGGAACAAGAGTGTTTTCTTGTGATGAGATAAATGTGGGAAATCAGATTGTAAAGTGTATGAGTGTTCAGTCTTATGATTATGAACCAGATTTTGCACCGGAAGGCAAAATGATTTTGCAGACTAATTTTTCACAGACAGAAGCTGATTATAAGTATTGGGAGTCACTTTATTCAGACAAAGAAAGTTATGAAAAAAGGAAGACTGAGATTGCAGAGCAGGCAATACAAAGAGTTGAAAAAGAATATCCGTTTTTGACTGGGAAAATACATATACTTGATGTATGGTCTCCGATGACGTATACACGATATTGTAATTCTTATAAAGGCGCATATATGAGTTTTGTAACTACCAAGCAGGCGAAGAGTATTACTGTGCCGGGAGTGGTAAAAGTGCTTGATAATGTATTTTTGGCAAGCCAGTGGTTAATGGGACCGGGCGGGCTTCCGACGGCAGCAGCTATGGGTAAATTTGCAGCATGGAGGATTAAAAAAAAATGCCGTAAATAATTTAATGTTTGAACAGAATATCATTCATAATTTTGGGGCATAATAAGATATAATATGCAGTTGACACAGCCTGTTAATTGTCATATTATAATTATAGAGAGGTTTCCATTAACCTTATGGTCTAGAACCATAGAAGAGATGAACATTAAAGAAGGTCTCCATTAACCTTCGGTAATCAATCCGTAAAGAGATGAACATTAACGAGTGGGAAGCTTAGTCTTCCCACATTTTTTAGCCTAAAATATAAAGGAGCAGTATTATGTTTAAACTAGAGGGGAAGTTGACATTTATCAACATTGACCAGAGCTACATCAAAAAGTTGCATGATGCATGCTCAGAGGTGTATTACAAGCCAAGCGGATATGAGAATAAACCGTACATAGGAATTTTGATAAATAAAAATGACAGAAAATATGTAATTCCGTTATCTTCAGCTAAGGAGAAGCATAAGACATGGAAAAATGTTGATAAAGAATGCTACTTGGTTTATGAGATGGCAAAGAAGTCCAGTATGGGACAAGGAGATATTTGGGTGGCAGCAGAAGTGGATGATGTAAAGCATATTCTTTCTGTTATGGATATTAAGAAAATGATTCCGATTGTGGATGGTGTTTACAGTAGAGTAAATATTAATCCAGATGACACAGATACCGATGATGTTAAGAAATATAAGGACTTGCTAAATAAGGAATATTCTTTCTGCTTGAAGGTAATTGATGAAGTTATTGGAAAAGCCAATAAATTGTATGACAAACAAATGGCTACCGGAAAGGTGGTTAAGTTTTGTTGTGATTTTAAGGCATTAGAAGAAGTGGCAGATAAATAGTGGCGGATTATATTCTGCGTGTATCAATTTCATTGTTATCAGTCCATTCATTTGAATTGGAGGTAAAAAGCCCATGGGCTTTTTTGGACTTGAATACAAATCGTGATATTAACAGCTGTGTTGCTACTATCATTGAGTAATCTTTGATAGTGTCTATAATAAGTTAGATTTTAAAGGGCTTTCCGACAAATCGGGAAGCCCTTTTAGAACTGTTATTTTGTAAAGGAATCTGATAAGGTAAGCTTATTCATATTCTTAATCTTTTCATAAATCATAGGTTTCTCATCCTTAATCTGCTGTTCGTGAGTCAAAATCTCATTCCAGATTAACTCAGGTGTCTTATACTGGCTATAAGTTCCTTCAAGGCATTTACCCTCAGTTAAGGCAAATAAATAGTCAAGTTCGTCATCTGTATAAGTTGGTACCAAAGCATAGCCCTGTGATACTCTGAGGTAATCAGCACCATTAAATTCAAATGAATCTCTCCACCATTTTGTATATTCCTCAAAACCTGGCTTTCCGGCTAATTCATCTACGATAGCAAGTGCTGCACGATATCCGCACATTAAAGCTCCTTGCACTTCAACTTCTACGAATGCAGCTGAATCACCAATCGAAATAACATTTTGTTTGTAAGGAGTTTGCATAGAAGCATAGCCTTTAACGGAACATCCACTCTTTTTTAACAATTTAGCATCTTTTAACTGTGCCGCCAGAGGACTGTCCGCATTTAATTTTTCGAACACATCGGTAGGTCGAACATTCTTATCACCTGTTAAGGTCATTTCAAATATATTATCACCATATAAGCTTGGTCCGATAATTGCAGGAGAGTATGTATGATAAGCTTTTCCATAGTACAGATTCCAGCTGTTTGGTTCAATATCCTTAATTCCCTCAAGGAAATATTTCACAACAAAGGCAGTTGCATAATGAGTTCTTCCTTCATTTAAACCGAAAATATCACTGATGCTAGCATTTGCGCCCTCAGAGAGAATAAGTTTTTTTCCATATACAGTTTTGCGTACACCATCAGATACATATTCAAGTTCAACAGTTTCGCCATTATCTTTACCATTAATTACAGTGGATGAAAGCTTAAAAGCCACCCCAGCCTGTTTGCAATCTTCGTACATATCAGCAAGCAATTTTTGCTTATCAAATTTTAATGCAAATGGTTTTTCATCCGGAAGTGCAAAATGAATCACATGATTCTTTGGTGAATGGTAGTATTTATTCTTTACGTCCACTAAGTCGCCCTTGTAGGTAACTTCGAACTGATTTCTTGTAAATACGAGCTTATCACCTATTACCTGCAACCATTCGCCTTCATAACCATCATCTAAAATAAACTGTGTTGAACAGGCTCTTCTTAAAATTTTAAAGTCTGCATTCTTTTCAATTACTAATACTTTAAGACCTTTTTCTACTGCAGTTTTTGCAGCCATAAGTCCTGCCGGTCCTGCACCCACAATCAATAAATCCCATTTTTCCATGTAAATAACCCCTTTCTTTTTTGAAATAACTACATCATATCTTCTATAAGTGCTTTCTCTAAAATGCTATCGTTAAAGAGCACTTTAAGATATTGTGTACCCTCATGACCGGAAAATTATAACAAAAATTCATAAAAGAATCAACCATAAAAGAGCTACAGGAGGTATTTGACTGTCAAATTCCCGTTTGCGCGGTCGTTGTGTATATATTTCTATATTCTTGAATTTACGAAAAATGCAACTTCAAAGTGAACAGCAGAGTTTTTCATATTTTCTTGAAATAATAGAAATTCCGTGCAATTTCCCCCACATCGTGGTACAATTTTATCGTCCAAATGACATAAAAAATACGAAAATTAAGTAAAAGCGCTGCCGTTAGGCAGTCGCTTTATTTTGTGCAGGGAGAATAGTTATGAAAATATACATAGTAGAAGATGAAGAAGAAGTCAGAGAGGAAGTAAAAAAATTACTGAATCAGTATGGGTATGAAGTAAAAGAGAGCATAACCTTTGAAAATATCAAAGAAGAAATTATAGATTATTCACCTGATCTGATATTGATGGATGTAAACATTCCATATAAAGATGGTTATATTCTCTGCGAGGAAATTAAAAAAGCAGAAAACATTCCGGTGATTATGTTGACAGCACAGAATTCACCTTTAGAAGAAGTGATGAGCTTTAAGGCAGGGGCAGAGGATTTTGTTGCAAAGCCGTACCATCCTCAGGTGTTGCTGGCTCATGTAGAGGCGGTGTTGAAAAGATGTTTAGGAGAAAAAGAAAGTCCGCAGGATAAGATTACGTATAAAGGAATGGTGCTGGATAGAAGAAAGGGCATCTTATCCTATGAAGAAAATCAGGTAGAACTGTCCAAAAACGAATTAAAAATATTGAATTTACTTATGACAAAGCCGGGGGTAATTATCGAAAGAGAAGAATTAATGGAAGAATTGTGGCAAACCGGAGAATTTGTTGATGAAAACACATTAAACGTAAATGTACGGCGGGTACGGAAAAGATTGGAAGAAATTGGAATGAAAGATGTTTTAGAAACAAAAAGAAGCATGGGTTATAGATTATGGGTTTCATAGAATATTTGTGGGATAAAAAAATATATGTATTAGCTACCGTTGCATCCAACGTAGCAGCAGGCGTGTTTTTAAAAATCATAGGAATCAGAGATGTATTTATTCTGTTGTTACTTGCGTTGTGGGTGTTGCCGTTGGTGGTGGCATTTTTGATAAAATACTTTGAAAAGAGAAAATATTACAAAAAAGTATTCCAGTGCATGGAACAGATGGCTTCCAAGACACTTTTGGCGGAAGTGATTGAAAAACCGTGGTTTTTAGAAGGACAGTACTTTTATGATATGCTGAAAGTGTCACAGAAATATATGAATGATGTGCTGGCACAGAGGGAAAAGAACGAAAAAGATTACAAAGAATTTATAGAACTTTGGGTTCATGAAATCAAGAATCCAATTACTGCGTTGGAATTGCAGATTAATAACATAGAAGACTTCAAAGAAAAAAGAAGATTAGAAAACGAAGTAAGAAGCATTAACCGCTTGGTGGAGAAAGTTTTATATTACGCAAGAAGTTCTTCTGTAGAAAAAGATTTTCTTCTGGAGAAGATTACTTTAAAAGATATTGTGGAAGAAACTATAAAAGAAAATGCAAGAGAATTGATACAGGCGAGAGTACAGGTAGAAATGAAAGAACTGGATTTGTCTGTTTATGCAGATAAAAAATGGCTGAAGTTTATCATCAGCCAAATCGTAGCCAATTCCATGAAATATAAAAAAGAAAATGCAAAAATTACTTTTCAGGGAGAAAGACAGAAGGAATTTGTCACATTACATATACAAGACAATGGAATTGGAATAAAGAAAGAAGACATCGAGCGAATCTTTGAAAAAGGATTTACCGGAAAAAATGGAAGAACCACGAAGAAGTCTACGGGAATGGGCTTGTATCTTTGCAAAAAGTTGTGTAATAGAATGAATCTTTCCATCAGCGCAGATTCCGTAGAGGGCGAAGGCTGTAATATAAAAATCCAATTTCCGGTAGGAAGCTTTACCGAAGAATTGTAATTGCTCATATACAAATTAGAAAAGTGACAATCTTGTAAGATTACAGTAATGAAAATCGATAGTAGAAAAGGGGAGATTTCAGTATAGTATAAATCGATGAAACGATAAAAAACAAAGAGGAAAGAGTGATAGAACATGGAAAAAGTAATCTTACAGACAAAAAACGTACAAAAATATTATGGAAATAAGGATAATGTGACAAAGGCAATCGACGATATTTCCTTTGAAATTAAAGAGGGCGAATTTGTCGGCATTATGGGAGCATCTGGTTCAGGAAAAACTACATTATTAAATTGTATTTCTACAATCGATTCTGTAACCAGCGGAAATATTTATATTGATGGAAAAGACATTACAACCCTGCGTGGAAATAAATTAGCAGATTTTCGTAGAGAAAAACTGGGATTTATTTTTCAGCAGTTTAACTTATTAGATACCTTGACAGCTTATGACAATATTTCCTTGGCATTGTCTATTTTAAGAACTCCGGTAAAGGAAATCGATAAGAAAATAAGACATATTTCCAAGGTACTTAATATAGAAGAAGTATTGGAAAAATATCCATATGAAATGTCTGGCGGACAGCAGCAAAGAGTAGCGGCAGCAAGAGCCATTATTACCAATCCGGCATTGATTCTGGCGGACGAGCCAACAGGTGCATTGGATTCAAAATCAGCAAAACAGTTGTTATCACAGCTTACTTCTCTGAACGAAGAAGAAAAGGCTACCATAATGATGGTAACCCATGACACCATGTCAGCATCTTATTGTAAAAGAATTCTGTTTATCAAAGACGGAAAAATCTTTCAGGAATTGAGAAAAGGTGATAAGGACAGAAAGACCTTTTACAAAGAGATTTTAGAAGTAGTATCTTTGTTAGGAGGGGACAACGATGATGACATGTAAACTGATTTTGGGTAATCTGAAAAGAAACTTTAAAGATTATTTTATTTACTTTCTGACAATGATGTTATCCGTCAGTATCTTTTATGCCTTTAATGCGGCAACAAAGCCGGAAAATTTAAGTTCTCTGGGAACTGACATGCGTGTGATTATGGAAGCAGTAAATTCCACCATACAGGTGGTTTCAGAAGTAATCGCAGTACTGCTTGGATTTTTGATTATTTATGTGAACAGCTTTTTGTTAAAGAAAAGAAAAAAAGAGCTGGGAACTTATATGTTATTGGGAATGAAAAAAGCAAAAATTTCCATGATATTTATGGGAGAAACTCTTTTAGTAGGCGTGATTTCTTTCTTGGTGGGAATTGTAGTAGGCTTATTTTTGGGACAGATTATCAATATTGCAACCCTTAGATTATTTGGAGGGAATGTAAATTCATTCTTTCTACATTTCTCTTTTGATGCCTTTTTATTTACTATGGTTTGCTTTGCTGTTATCTATGCAATTACTATGGTATATAATTTTATCAGCGTACATATGGTAAAACTGATTGATTTGATTACTGCGGAGAGAAAGAATGAAAACTTAAAAAGAAGAAGTAACGTTGTGTATGTGATAAGTTTTTTGATAGGAATAGTATGCATTTATCTGACAATGAGAAGCCTGAATTCCAATGAAATGATGCCTACGGTAGAGGAAATGGAAAAGGCGATGGTATTTGCAGTAGTAGGAACGCTTTGTTTCTTTTACTCCATTTCAGCAGTGTCACTTATGCTTGTGAAAAGATGCAAAAAGTTTTATTACAAGGATATCAATGGTTTTATTGTAAGACAGATAGGAAGCAGAATTCAGGGAAACTTTGTATCCGTATCCTTTTCTACAATTTTGCTTACTGTAACGATTTTGTTGATTACCACAGGAACCAGTATCGCACTTTCCGTAAAAGATATGTCAAACCAATATGTACCATTTGATTTTGTGTTGTTGTATGAAACGGACAAAACAGTTTCGGTGAAAGATAAAGTGTTGGAATATCAGCCGGAAAATGAGATGTACGATATGACAGAAAATGATTTTCAAATTAACGGTTATGTGGCTGATATAACATACAGAGAACTCTGGGAAGGACAGAACGTGGAATTGTGGGCTACGGATAATGGACTGGAAGACTTAAATATTTCCATGGTAAGTATTTCTGACTACAATCTTTCTTTAAGAATGCAGGGAGAAGAAGAAATTACTTTGGCAGAGGATGAATATCTGATTAATTGTAACTACAAAGGAACCAGAGAGTATATGGACTATGTAGTGAAAAATATTCCAAAACTTACTATTTGTGGTGTAGAGTTAAGCAGTGCTTCCACTGAAATGTTAGAAAATACTTATATGATGACCAGTATAGGAAATAACGATAGAGGTACCTTAATTGTTCCGGATTCGGTAGCTCAAAAGGGAGAATTGGCAGAAATTGCGGTTCAGGGATTTTTGAAAGAAGACACTTCACCAGACAAATTAAATGAACAATTGAACAATTTAGTGGATTATGAGGATTTGGACAGTGCATTATTTGGATGGACTTCCAAAGAAAGAATGAATACCATGTATTATGCAGAATTAGGATTTCCTATATTTATCTGCACTTATATTGGAATATTATTTTTGATGATTGCGGTAGCCATGTTATCGGTACAGCAGTTAACCCAGATTTCAGATAATAAGTATCGCTTCAGCGTATTGGAAAAGCAGGGCGTATCTGATAGGATGACTCGTCAGGCGATTCTAAAGCAGGTGGGGGTTTATTTTCTGGCACCATTAGCAGTGGCTGCAATATATACTTTGATAGCGCAGCCAATGATTACAAAAAAGGTAAGCGATATGTTTAATATAGAGATTGGTGTACATTCCGTTATGACAATTTTATTTATCATTGTATTGTACGGAGGATATTACATAACAACGTATCATTCCTGTGTGAAAATGATATTTACAAAGCGTTAATGAGTGGGAAGCTTCGGCTTCCCATATTTGTTTGGAGAAATTGCCAGCCATCCTTTCCATACAGTATTGTAAACTTAGGAGAAAATATGATAAAATGTAGAAAAATAGGGTGAAAATTTGAGGAGAAGAATGTATGGGGAATGCGCAGATAGAATTTATGGAGGAAATTTCTAAAGGGCCAATTATAGTTCAAGCAATTATGGTTATGATATGTACCATTTTTGTGGCAATGCTCTTGTCAAAGAAAATTAATGATGTGATACAATGGCTGTTGCTTGCTTCCGGTCTTGCATTGATACAGAATGCAGGATATTTGTTGCTGTTGCAGTCAAAAAATGTAAATGAAGCATGTGTTGCCTTAAAGGCAGAATACATTGGCGGAGCGTATATACCTACGGTGTCGATGCTTTTTGTGCTGGCGTATTGCAATAAAAAAATACCCAGAGGAATTATATGGACACAGATTGGATTGGATACTTGTATGTTGATAGGCGTGTGGCTGTTGGAGTACACAACACTGTATTATACAAGTGTGGAATATTGTGTGATTAATGGGACCGTGAAATTGATACTGGGCAGAGGGATTTTGTACAATTTAGGAATGTGCAAAATTGTGTTGGAATTACTGTTTAGTATGTTTATTGCTATTCGGGAAATGAAAAATGCAAGAACAAAAGTAATGAAAAAGAAGTATATGATGATTTTTTCAGCATTATTCTTTCCGAATATATCTTATCTGGCGTTGGTAGGTGGCATGCTCAAAGCTTTCGATCCTGTTCCGGCATCTACGGCGGTTACATGTGCAATTATGTTCTTTGGCGTGGTGTATATGCATGCTTTTGAGGATGTATATGTTGCTTATGCAGATATTGTGCGACAGATGAAAGAGCCGGTAGTGATTTTGAATAGAGAATATTGCTATGTTGATGCAAATGAAAGTGCAAAAGCTTTGGTTCCTCAGATAAGTAAATTAGAACACGGTGCACCCCTTATTGAAGAACATATTGTAGATGATGAGTTGGCGAGAAAATTAGTACATGGGGAAGAATGTGAACTGGAGTTAAAAGGCAGGGTATTTGATGTTTCAGTCAATGAGGTGATTGTAGCGGGTAAGCTTAAGGGCTATTATCTGCTATTGTTGGATTTGACAAAAGAAAGACAGCAGATATCAAGAATGCAGGAACTGAAAGAGGACGCAGACAAAGCTAATCAGGCAAAGACAGAATTTTTATCCAATATGTCCCATGAGATTCGTACACCGATTAATGCTATCATGGGTATGAATGAAATGATTTTGCGAAATTCAGAGATACCGGAGATAACAGAATATTCTCAAAATATCCAGTTCGCCAGCAAGACGTTGTTGTCCATTGTAAATGATATTCTGGACTTATCTAAAATAGAGTTAGGGAAGATGGAGTTAACAGAAGGAGAATATAAGTTAGGACAGTTGTTGCATGATTGTTATGTGATGGTATCCTCCAGAGCAAGTGATAAGAATCTTGAGCTGATTGTGGTAAATGATGAAAGTTTGCCAGGCGTATTGTACGGAGATGAACTGCGTATTCGTCAGGTTATCATCAATCTTCTTACCAATGCCATTAAATATACCGAGAGTGGAAGTGTTACTCTGCAATTTGCAGGGAAGGTTGTAGAAGAGAAGACACTGCAGCTTGAGGTGTATGTAAAAGATACCGGAATGGGTATAAAAGAAGAAAATATAGATAAGCTCTTTGATGCATTCCATAGACTGGATTTGAAGAAAAACAAAGGAATTGAAGGAGTTGGCTTAGGGCTGGCAATAACAAAGCAGCTGGTTGAAATTACGGGCGGAACTATCAGTGTACAGAGTACCTATGGAGAAGGTTCCTGTTTCAGCGTTATATTGCCACAAAAAATAATAGATGCTCGCCCAATGGGAGAATTTTCTCAAGGGGATAAAGACATACAGGAAACAAAAAAGAATTACCAAAAACAGTTTGAAGCACCGGATGCATCTATTTTAGTGGTAGATGATGTAGAAGTGAATCTGATGGTAATAAAAGGCTTGTTGAAGGAAACGAAGATTCAGATTGACCTTGCAAACAGTGGCCGGGAATGTCTGCAGAAAGCAAAGGAAAAAGCATACGATATCATTTTTATGGACCATATGATGCCGGAAATGGATGGTATCGAAACATTGCAATGCATGCTTCAGGAAAAGGATGGTTTGAATGTTCAGACGCCGGTAATTGCGTTGACAGCCAATGCCATTGCAGGCGTAAAAGAAATGTATTTGCAGGCAGGATTTACAGATTATCTTTCAAAGCCGGTGGAAGTGAGTGCTTTGGAAGGGATGATTATAAAATATTTGCCAAATGAGAAGCAACGTTCTGTGGGAGAAAGTAGCACAGAAATGAAAGAAAACTTGACGCTGTTTGAACAGGTAAAGAAATTATTACCAGAATTGGATACGGCAACTGCAATGGAATATTGTGGCGATGATGAATCTATTTATCAGAGTGCAGTGGAAAGTTATTGCCAACAGGACTTCTCAGAGAAATTGTCTGCATTTTTTAGGGAAAAAGATATGGAAAATTATCAGATAATAATTCATGGAGTAAAGAGCAGCTCCCTTACCATTGGACTATGCCAGTTATCAGAGCAGGCAAAGAAGTTAGAGCAGGCATGTAAGGATAAGGATTGGGAATATGTAGAAACCCACCATCCGCAGGTGTATAAAGATTATGTGGCTGTATTGAACAAGTTAAATAGTATGATATTTTAAATAGAAACGGAGAGATAAATAAATGCCAGTATCAGAGCCAATGAAAATAAAAACATTGGATATGGTTCATATTGCCATGTGCGCTGTTTTGATAGCAGTGTGTTCCTGGATAACGATTCCAACGCTGGTGCCTGTTACCTTACAGACTTTTGGGGTATTTTTAACCGTGGGAGTTTTAGGGGGAAAGAAAGGGAGTTTGTCAGTACTAACTTATATATTGTTAGGTGCAGTGGGAATTCCGGTTTTTTCCGGTTTTACCGGAGGACTGGGTAGCCTTATGGGGAGTACCGGTGGTTATATTATTGGCTTTCTTTTTGCGTCACTTGTTATGTGGGCGATGGAACATTTTTTTGGAAAAAAGAAAAGAGTTTTATTTTTGTCCATGTTTCTTGGATTATTGGTATGCTATGCATTTGGAACGCTCTGGTTTATGAAAGTTTATACAAGCAATACAGGAGAAATTGCAGTGTGGACAGCCCTTAGCTGGTGTGTGTTTCCTTACATACTACCGGATATTTTCAAAATTGTGCTGGCTTTGACAGTCCGCAAAAAACTCATTAAGGTAATTAAAATAGAAGGAGTACATCAATGATTTTAGAGATTAAACAGACCTCTTCTTATGGTCAAAATACATTTGATATTATTGACAATGGAGAAACTATTTATAAAGCAGATTCTTCTTGGATGCCATTGGTAACAGATAGAACCAAAAAGATGCATATTACAGATGTTTCAGGTACGTTATTGTATCAGACAAAGTATTCTCTGGTGGAAAATTTGGGAGAAGGGTTGGCAGCTTTTAAATATTTGTTTACCGGTTCACAGAAGTTTATAAAATTTGATATTATCGATGCAGGGGATAACCATAAGGGCTCTTTTTACACGGAAATGAATGGAATTGCAAAGAGTAAGGTTTGTATAGAATATGACGGAAAAGTATTGGTTGGTTATAGAAGGGCGATTGGAGTAAAAGAGTTTGTTTCATTTTATGATGGTGAAACACAGGTGGGACAGATTACTAAGAATAATAAGGTTGTTGATAATTTGGATGCCTATATATTGCATTTTCTGGATGGATATGATGGGTGGACACCGATACTTGCGTTTTTCACAATTTATTATGATTACTTATATTACAATCACAGCGGACAAATCAACAAGACCTATAGTGTCAAATATAATTATACTTTCGATAGAAACAACGATAAATATAACGAAGATTTTATTTTGAAAAACTTTGGGGCAGAAGAAGTGGCAAGGATGGAAGAACTTATGAAAGTAACACCTAAAATCGGTGGTATGAGTATGAAAACATTCTGGATAATATTTGCATCCGTTTGGGGTGTGGCACTTCTTATTGCGGCTATTATTCTTATAATTATATTTACGAATATATAGAATGAAGGAGAGAAGTGAGAATGAAATTTAGCAGAAAAGTAAGCAGTATTATGTTGGCAATGGCACTGGGATTAGCAGTCACAGGGTGTGGAAATAGCACAGAGGAACAGGCACAACAGGAAAATAGTCAGGAAACACAGCAGGAAAGCAGCCAGGAAACATATCAGGAATTGACCACAGGTGATGCAGCCCCTGATTTTACAGCGGAATTAGCAGATGGTGGCAGCTTTACGCTTTCTGAACAGTCGGACAAGGTAGTGTTATTGAATTTCTGGGCAACCTGGTGCGGTCCATGTGTACAGGAAATGCCGGCATTTGAAAAATTAGCAGAAGAATATAAAGATGATGTGGCTATTTTAGCAGTCAACTGTCAGGAAGATACGAAAACAGTAGATAAGTTTATAGAAGAAAATGGCTATACATTTCCGATTGCATATGATGTAGAGGGAATGATTGGTGCGAAATATCCAACCACCGGAATTCCTTACACGCTGGTTATCGGTAAAGATGGTGTGGTTAAAAAGATTTATTTGGGAGCGCAGGACGCAGATGCACAGTATAAAGAATACAAAGCTGCCATTGATGCAGTGTTAGGCGAATAACTATGAAAAACATTGGCAGGAAAGGATTACTGATAGCAGCTCTTGTTCTTATTTTGGCAGGTCTATTTCAAGGGGATTTTCAAGATGTGAAAAATAAGGCAATTCGAATCTGCTATGAGTGTATAGGAATCGGATAATGGCAAAGAGAAGAAAATGGATTCAGCTTATCTGCGCACTTTTATATAACTGTAATTTTACCGGATTTGTAGAAGGAAAAATTTATCGGGGAGAGGTAAAGGGAGTTTGTGTGCCCGGACTGAATTGTTATTCGTGTCCGGGTGCTGTTGCTTCTTGCCCCATTGGGAGTCTTCAAAGTGCATTGGTTTCCAGTAAATACAAATTTCCATACTATGTGCTGGGAATGCTGTTACTGTTTGGTGTGGTTTTAGGCAGAGTTATTTGTGGCTTCTTGTGTCCGTTTGGACTTTTTCAGGAGATTCTCTACAAAATCCCATCACCAAAGTTAAAAAAGAGCCGATGGACCAGAGGATTATCCTATTTAAAATATGTGATACTGGTAGTATTTGCAGTGGGAATTCCATTATTATGGGCAGCACCGGGCTTTTGTAAATATATTTGTCCGGCAGGGACGTTGGAAGGTGGAATTTTTCTTGTGGCAATGGATGACCGGTTAAAAGCCATGACCGGCGGATTGTATTGGTGGAAAGTAGGACTACTGATAGTGATTGTGTGGCTTTCTGTGTTTGTTTTTCGCAGCTTTTGCAGATTTATCTGTCCTCTTGGAGCGTTTTACTCCTTTTTTCATAGGGTTTCTATGATAGGAGTGAAAGTTGACCGTGAAAAATGTAATCACTGTAATGTTTGTGTGAATCGCTGCAAGATGGATATAAAGCATGTGGGTGATAGGGAATGTATTCAATGTGGTGAATGTATAGAACATTGTAACAAGTGCGCAATATCTTTCGGAAAAAATAATTAAAACATCCACGAATATTGTTAAATTCTTGGCAATATAGCTGATTGTGTGAAAAACCCGAATATGATAAAATGATTTTATTAAAATGTAGGCTATAATGTATAATCCATAGAGGGCTTGGAGGAAATACAGTGAAAAATAATAAGATGACAGTGGGGATTTTAATAGGCAATGTGTGTTCGTTACATTTTGACGACTTGCTGAAAGGCCTTGTACACCGGGCGGGAGAGTGTGATGTACAAACGCTATTTTTTATGGGGGCTCATGCAAATTATTTTGACAGGTTATATAATTTGGAGGGCAAAATCAAAGAGGAAAAGTATCTTTTTCAATTCAATACAGTATTTGATTATGCAAAGCTGGGAAAACTGGATGTAT
>CAYVCL010000068.1:0-15502 GCA_964450185.1 uncultured Lachnospiraceae bacterium
ATAGCCCTTTTGAGGGCTAATAATAAACCACCAGTTGAACTGGTGGTTGCTAACTAGCCAAATAGTAAAAAGCGAGGAAAAGCTACATGGGAATTTTAATTAAAAATGGAAGAATTATAGATCCGATGTCAAATCGTGATGAGATAGCGGATTTATATGTGGAAGACGGAAAAGTTGCACAGATTGGAAAAGGAATTGAAAAAGAAGCGGAACGTGTGATTGATGCAACGGACCTATTGGTAATGCCGGGTTTTATTGATTTGCATGTGCATTTAAGAGAACCGGGACTGGAGCATAAGGAAACCATTGAAACCGGAGCAATGGCAGCGGCAAGAGGCGGATTTACCACGATTTGTGCCATGCCAAACACAAAGCCGGTGGCAGACAGTAAAGAAATAGTAGAAGATATTTATAAGAGAGCCGAAAAGGCAAAATGCCATGTGTTACAGGTAGGAGCAGTTACTAAGGGACAGATGGGAGCGGAACTTGCAGATATCAGAGAAATGAAAGAAGCAGGAATCTGTGCCATCAGTGAAGATGGAAAATCCGTTATGGATTCCAAATTATACAAAGAAGCCATGGTGATTGCTAAGGAAGAAAACCTTCCGGTGTTTGCTCACTGTGAAGACAAAAATCTGGTTGGAAAAGGTGCATTAAATGCAGGAAAGAAAGCAGAAGAATTGGGCGTAGAGGGAATTACCAATGCGGTGGAAGATATTATCACTGCCAGAGATATTCTGCTCTCCAAAGAAACAGGAGCAAAGCTTCATTTATGTCACTGTTCTACTGCAGACAGTGTGCGTATGGTAGAGGAAGCGAAAAAAGAAGGGCTTTTCGTAACTGCAGAAGTATGTCCACATCATTTTACTTTGACAGAAGATGATATTGTGGGAGCAGATACCAACTACAAAATGAATCCTCCACTTAGAAGCAAAGCGGACAAAGAGGCTTTGATTGAAGGATTGAAAAATAACATCATGGATGTGATTTCTACAGACCATGCCCCACATCATGCAGATGAAAAGGCAAAGCCTATGGCAGAAGCGCCATTTGGTATTGTAGGTTTGGAAACAGCATATGCCCTTACAAATTCTGAATTGGTAGAAAAAGGATATTTAAGCCAGAAGCAGTTGGTAGAAAAAATGAGTGCAAATCCTGCAAAGGTTCTTGGAATGGACAAGGGGTGCATTGGGGAAGGTAAGTGTGCTGACATTGTAATTACCAACCCAAAAGAAGAATATGTGATTGATGTAAATGAATTTGCATCCAAAGGAAAAAATACACCATTTAACGGAAGAAAAGTAACCGGTAAGGTAAAATACACAATTTTAGCCGGTGAACTTGTATATGAAGCATAAAAAAGAGAAAAGGATAGGAGAAAACAATGGCAAAAGATGTAATTATCGCATGTGATTTTAGTAGTAAAGAGGATGTAATTAACTTTCTTTCAAAATTCAAAGAAGAAAGTCTTTATATCAAAATTGGAATGGAATTGTTTTACGCAGAAGGCCCATCCATTATCAAAGAAATTAAATCCAGAGGACATAAAATTTTCTTGGATTTGAAGCTTCATGATATTCCAAATACCGTAATGAAAGCAATGAGTGTACTTTCCAATTTGGATGTGGATATGTGTAATGTGCATGCAGCAGGAACTGTTGCGATGATGGAAGCTGCCATCAAAGGGCTGACAAGAGAAGATGGCACAAGACCATTGTTAATTGCAGTAACACAGCTTACTTCCACCAGCGAAGAACGTATGAGAGAAGATTTAATGATTCAGGAACCAATCGATAAAGTAGTAATGCACTATGCCCAGAATGCAAAAAAAGCAGGTTTAGACGGCGTGGTATGTTCCCCTTTAGAAGCAGGAAAAGTGCATGACACCTGCGGAAAAGAATTTTTGACAATCACTCCGGGTGTAAGATTTGCAGATGGTGAAGTTGGAGATCAGGTTCGTGTTATGACACCGGCGCAGGCAAGAGAAATCGGTTCTGATTACATTGTAGTAGGACGTCCGATTACTGCGGCAGAAGATCCGGTTGCAGCTTACAAACGCTGTGTAGCAGAATTTTTGGGATAAGGAGAAGAAATATGGCAGAAAAAGTAAAAGAAAAAGCAGTGATTATCAGTCAGGAAGAAATTTCCGAAGACATTTACAGCATGTGGATTAAAACAAATGCGGCAAAAACAGCAAAGCCGGGACAGTTTGTAGCTTTGTATTGTAATGATGGAAGTCGTATTTTGCCAAGACCAATCAGTATCTGTGAAATCGACAAAGAAAAAAATGCACTTCGTTTAGTATACCGAGTGGTAGGAAAAGGAACCGATGAATTTTCCAAGTATCATGCAGGAACTGAAATAGATGTGATGGGACCATTAGGAAACGGTTTCCCAATGGATAGAGCAGAGGGAAAGAAAGCGCTGCTTATCGGTGGTGGAATTGGTGTACCTCCAATCGTAGAACTGGCAAAACAGTTAAATGCAGGAGAAAAGAATATTGTAGCAGGTTATCGTAATCTCTTATTTTTAGATGAAGAATTAAAGAAAAACGGAAACTTTTATCCGGCAACAGAAGATGGCAGTGCAGGGGTAAAAGGAACTGTAATTGATGCAATCAAAGAAAATAAAATAGAAGCGGATGTGATTTTTGCCTGTGGTCCCACACCAATGCTTCGTGCTTTGAAGGAATATGCAGAAGAAAAGAACATGGAAGCATGGATTTCCATGGAAGAAAAGATGGCATGTGGAATTGGTGCTTGTCTTGCATGTGTATGCAAAACAAAGAAAAAGGACGAGCATACCAATGTAAATAATGCAAGAATCTGTAAAGAAGGTCCTGTCTTTAATGCCAAGGAGGTGGAACTGTAATGAATACAAGTGTAAATTTAGCCGGAGTAACTTTAAAAAATCCAGTTATGACAGCATCCGGAACTTTCGGTTCCGGAGCAGAATACAGTGAATTTGTAGATTTAAATAAGCTTGGAGCAGTGGTTACCAAGGGTGTGGCAAACGTGCCATGGCCGGGAAACCCAACACCTCGTATTGCAGAAGTGTACGGTGGTATGTTAAATGCCATTGGATTACAGAATCCGGGAATTGATGTGTTTATGAACAGAGATATCCCATTTTTAAAACAGTATGACACAAAAATCATTGTAAATGTATGTGGAAAAACCACAGAAGATTACTGCGAGGTTGTGGAAAAACTGGCAGATACCGATGTGGACTTATTGGAAATTAATATCTCCTGTCCAAATGTAAAAGAAGGCGGTATTGCTTTTGGTCAGAATCCAAAATCCATCGAAGCCATTACAAAAGAAGTAAAGAAATATGCAAAACAGCCAATTATTATGAAATTAAGTCCGAATGTAACGGATATTACAGAAATGGCAAAAGCGGCAGAAGCCGGCGGTGCAGATGTATTATCTTTAATTAATACATTGACTGGAATGAAAATTGATGTAGAACGTCAGAAATTTGCCATTGCAAACAAGACAGGAGGACTTTCCGGTCCTGCAGTAAAACCGGTGGCAGTGCGTATGGTATATCAGGTAGCTAATGCAGTTAACGTGCCAATTATCGGTATGGGTGGAATTTCCAATGCAGAAGATGCTTTAGAGTTTATTTTGGCAGGGGCAACCGCTGTGTCAGTAGGTACTGCTAACTTTAGTAATCCTCATGCAACTGCTGATGTGGTAGCCGGAATCGAAGATTACATGAAACGCCACAATGTGGAAGATATCAAGGATTTAATCGGATTGGTAAAGTAGCTGATTTGGGGATGAAGACGTCAAATATCAAATGAAAATGGTGTAGAAGCCCATGTGCTTGCGAGGATGCAGGTGCATGGGTTTCATAATAGGAGGTAAATTAAAACAAAACGGCGGTGAAATGAGCAAATAATTATTTGACCGCCGCTTTGGTGTTTGGTATACTATAAACGAAAACGGCGGTGAAACTAGAAAAATATCATCTGACCGCCACTTTGAAAGGCGAAATGTATGACTGGACGAGTGCAAGAAATTAAAGAATTGAATAGATTATACTCTAGTGATAAGGCAGAGTTAGTTGCTATTTATGGTAGAAGACGTGTTGGAAAAACGTATCTTGTAGATGAAACATTTTCAGATAGAATTACATTTAGACATGCAGGGCTTTCACCGGCAGACGAAAATTCAAAAGGCTTGTTAAAACTTCAATTGAATCATTTCTATAATTCATTAGAGTTACAAGGAATGGAGAAATGTGATAAGCCGACTAATTGGTTGGATGCGTTTTTGTTACTGGAAAAATTTTTGCAAAGTAAAGACGATGGAAGTAGACAAGTAGTATTTCTTGATGAATTGCCATGGTTGGATACCCCTAAATCTGGATTTATACGTGCTTTTGAAGCTTTTTGGAATACGTGGGGATGTCATCGTAAAAATTTAATGGTGATTGTATGTGGAAGTGCAAATTCATGGATACAAGACAAACTGTTAAATAATCATGGTGGGTTGTACAATAGAGTTACTTATGAAATAAAACTTTCTCCATTTAATTTAAAGGAGTGTGAAGATTTCTATAAAAGTAATAATGTAAGGATTTCCAGATATGATATTGCACAGAGTTATATGATATTTGGAGGTATCCCATATTACATGGGATATATTAATCCAGCAATGAGTTTAGCACAGAACGTAGATCAATTGTTCTTTAGGAAAAATGCTGTTTTGAGGGATGAATATAACAGATTATTCGCTTCTGTATTTGTAAACCCTGAAGCTGTGAAAAGTATTGTGCAGTTATTGTATACGAGAAATGCTGGATTTACTAGAAGAGAGCTTGTAGAAAAACTTGGAATAACAGATGGCGGTAGATTATCCAGTAATCTAAATGCCTTGATTTCAAGCGATTTTATCATAAAATATGTTCCATTTGGATATGGAAAAAGAGAAGAACACTATAAACTTATAGATCCGTTTTGTATATTCTATTTGCATTTTATTTGGAATCAGAAAAAGATAAGTGAAAAATTTTGGCAGCAAAATGTGACATCAGCTTCTGTATCTATATGGCGTGGATTTGCATTTGAAAATGTTTGCTTTAATCATGTAGAGCAAATTAAACGTTCACTTGGAATATCTGGAGTGATAACGGAAACTAGTGCATGGTCTAAAAAAGAAGATGATACGGATGGAACACAAATAGATTTATTAATTTCAAGGAATGATAATGTGCTTAATATGTGCGAAATAAAGTATTATAGCGGGGAGTTTAAGGCGACTAAAGATTACTATGTTAAAATATTAAAGAGGCAAGCAATATTGGCTGAAAATGTGTCTCCGAAAGTGGCCATTCATAGTACGCTCATAACAACTTTTGGTTTAACACAAAATGAGCATAGCGGTGCGTTTTCAAATGTTATTGTATTGGATGATCTTTTTAAAGATGAGTAATGAAATTTTACCTAAGCTTAGTCGTGTGGCAGAGTTACAATCAGCGGTGAGGAATAAAAAAGTTTATTTCTCACCGTTGAGAACATGCTGAAATAGTTGAAAAATTGAAGGGGTTATGGTAGTATTGAAAAGATATCTGATGTTTCCTTTCTGAGTTGTAATTTGGCAAGGAAGCACAAGGAAGAGAAATACAAATGTCTAAAAATGGCTTAAAATAAGGAGGAAACAACAAAATGGAACAGTACAAGAAAGAGTTTATAGAATTCATGGTAGATTGCGAAGTATTAAAATTTGGCGATTTCACTCTTAAGAGCGGAAGAAAATCCCCATTCTTTATGAATGCAGGACTTTATGTTACAGGCGCGCAGTTAGAGAAACTTGGAGAATATTATGCGAAAGCAATTCATGATAATTATGGAACAGATTTTGATGTGCTGTTTGGACCGGCATACAAGGGAATTCCACTTAGTGTAGCTACCACAATGGCATTCCACAGATTATATGGAAAAGAAATCAGATACTGTTCTAACCGTAAAGAAATCAAAGACCACGGAGATACAGGAATTCTTCTTGGAAGTCCTATCAAAGATGGTGACAGAGTTGTTATTATCGAAGACGTTACTACTTCCGGAAAATCCATCGAAGAAACTTTCCCAATCATTCAGGAACAGGGAGATGTTACCATTCTTGGTCTGATGGTATCCTTAAACCGTATGGAAAAGGGAAAAGGAGAACAGAGCGCATTGGCTGAAATTAAAGAAAAATACGGATTTGAAGCAAATGCGATTGTAAGTATGGCGGATGTAATTGAACATTTATACAACAAAGAATACAAGGGAAAAATTATTATCGACGATACATTAAAAGCAGCGATTGATGCATATTATGATGTGTATGGTGTAAAGGCGTAAAGCAAAATAAATTGGAGGCGGATTTATGGGTAACGAAAAAACGTATAAAACCATGAAAACTGTGGGTGGTGGCAGCATTGCACTGGGTATTGTAGTGCTTGTGACCGGAATCGTTTCCGGTATTTTAATGGTTGTGAATGGAGCGCGCCTGTTAAAAGCAAAAAAAGAAATTACATTTTAATGGATGAGGTCTAAAGTTGAAAAATAAATCTGAAAAATTAATAAAAGCATTGGCATGGATTATTTTTACAATATATATCATCATGTTATTTTATTTCATGTTTTTTTCAGAACGATATGGAAGGACCATTATTCACAGGGATTACAACTACAATTTAGAATTTTTGCGGGAAATTAAGCGGTTTTGGAATTATCGGGAACTGCTTGGCGTGGAAAGTGTAGTTGTAAATCTTGCGGGAAATGTGGCAGGTTTTATTCCCTTTGGTATTATGATACCGTTTTTAAGCAAAAGGCGAAGAAATTTTTTCTTGGTTACAATACTTACATTAGAATTCAGTCTTCTGATTGAAGTGACACAGCTAATAACAAAGGCAGGATGTTTCGATGTGGACGACCTGCTTTTAAATACGCTGGGAGGAAGTATTGGATATATAGTGTTTGGAATTGTGAATGGCTTTTGCAAACGGTGGAGGAAAAAAGATGCAAAAAAAGAAAAGGAAGATATATACAGATAAAAAACACGCAGTAAAAGGGATTGTAGCAACTGTGTTGGCTGTTGTGGCGTTAATTATGTTTGCCGCAATCATTTATATATCATTTAAGAATGGCGGAGAAGCACAGATGTGGATTGGCTCTCTGGCATTGATATCCATTTTATTAGGTGTAGTAGGGCTGATTTTGGGACTTATGAGCTTTCGAAGTGAAAATACTTATAAGCTTTTTGCACAAATCGGTTCCTTTTTAAATGTATTTGTTTTGTTGATATGGGGCTTAATATATATGATAGGATTTTAAGCAGGAAAGGAAACGAATATGAATTATTACAAACTTTTTGAACAGGAAAATGGGGAAGTGGAAGAACGACTTGCATTATACCAAGAGCGGATTCGTGCAATCGGCACAGAAAACAGTGTAGCGGAGCCGTTTTTGGGATATTTTGTTAAGGTGGCAGACTTTATTGAAAAAATGTACGAACTTTCAGAAACGATAAAGTCAGAAAAGGACAGAAGCTATTCCTTAGAACAGTTGCAGAGGTTGAATGCATCCCTGTATGAAGACATTGCGGGAACAGCCTATGAACAAAGTTATGCTAACCCTTCCTATGCAGTAGAAAAGTTAGGCGAAGAATACGGAGTTGTGCTAAGTTTTCTTTATACAGAAATTCGTGGAATGATAGTTTATGCATATGAGGGAAGAATGTTTGAATTCTCCATGATGGCAGAACTTTTCATTGAAATTTATAATTTGTTTGAGCAGGAAGAATTATTATCCTTAAAAGAAGTAAAATCAGTGCTTTACTGGTTTGTCAGTGACTACAGCGACGTGACGGTTACTTATCGAATCAGAGAACAACTGGACCCTACGCTTTCTTTCGCCACGGACATTATTACCAAGTCTGACTTAAATGATTTGAGATATTTATATTATTATGGCGAATATATTACGGATACAGAATTAAAAACAGCAGAATTTTTAAATACTTTGGATGAGGAAACTATTGAAAAAATTGCTTCCGCATACACCGAAGGATATCGTATTGGATTTATCAACGGCAATAAAGATTTATCCAAGAAAAAAGTGGTTAATATACGCTACAGCGTCGGATTTGAGCGAATTATTAAAAAAGCGATAGAGAATTTTGAAAAGATGGGCTTGCAGCCGGCAATTTACAGAGCGGCAGTGCATACGGTAAATAAGAAAAAGCATATCAAAATTGGTTATTTTTCTACCTCATCAAACAAACAGTATGATTATGACCATAGAGCGGATGATGCCTTGTATTTAGATAAAGCCTTTGTAGAGCGTAAATTAGGTGTACTTCGCACCGCTTACGAAGAATACAAAGAATTGGCGGATGTTCACGGTGGCCCGGCATGCATGGAAATTTTTGGCGAAGAACCTTTTGTTCCGGAAAACAAAAGCTGTGCATTGCAGTTAAGTGAGAAGCAACAGAAACTTTCTGTACAGTATAACAATGCGGCAGGAGAAATTACCAATACTTATATTAAAGGTGAAGAAAGAAGCTTTACCATTATTGCCTTCCCGATTCCGGAAATCGGAGCGCAGTTTGAAGAAATTTTCAGAGAAGTCATCAAAATCAATACACTGGATTACAAATTGTATCAGAATATTCAGCAGAAAATCATTGAAACTCTGGATAAGGGCGAATATGTGGAAATTTTGGGAAAAGATGACAATAGAACAAATTTGAAAGTTTCCTTACAGCCGGTGAGTGATGTGACAAAAGAAACAAAATTCGAAAACTGTGTGGCAGATGTAAATATTCCGGTAGGTGAAGTATTTACTTCTCCGAAACTGGCAGGAACTACTGGTTTGCTTCATGTAACAAAAGTTTATCTGAACGAACTTTGCTACCATAATATAGAAGTAGAATTTAAAGATGGAATGATTGTAGATTATACTTGTACAAACTTTGAAAGTCAGGAAGACAACAAAAAATACATCAAAGAAAATGTATTGTACAATCATGAAACCCTTCCAATGGGTGAGTTTGCCATCGGAACCAACACCACAGCTTATGTGGCAGCGGCAAAATATAATATTAACGATAAATTGCCAATTCTCATTGCGGAAAAAACGGGACCTCATTTTGCAGTAGGTGATACCTGTTATAGCTGGTCTGAGGATACCAAAGTGTATAATCCGGACGGCAGGGAAATTATTGCAAAGGACAATGAAGTGTCTATACTTCGTAAAGAAGATATTTCCAAAGCATATTTTAATTGTCATACAGATATTACGATTCCGTATGATGAATTAAAAGAAATTGCAGTGGTTACAGTGGATGGAGAACGTATAAACATCATTCAAGATGGAAGATTTGTCTTAGAGGGATGTGAAGAATTGAACAAACCTTTTGACAATTATTAAAATATAAAGTATTATTACTTAACGTAAGAGTAAAGTAACGAAAGGAGATTACTATGGCAAAAGTAGGAATTGTTATGGGTAGTGACTCAGACATGCCGATTATGGCAAAAGCGGCAGATGTATTGGAGGAATTAGGCATTGATTATGAAATGACTATTATTTCCGCTCACAGAGAACCGGATGTGTTTTTCGAATATGCAAAAACAGCAGAGGAAAAAGGTTTTAAAGTAATTATCGCAGGAGCAGGTATGGCAGCGCATTTACCAGGTATGTGTGCAGCAATTTTCCCAATGCCTGTAATTGGTATTCCAATGCATACCACAAGTCTTGGAGGCAGAGATTCCCTGTACTCTATCGTACAGATGCCATCAGGAATCCCGGTTGCAACAGTAGCAATCAATGGCGGTGCAAATGCAGCACTGTTAGCAGCAAAAATGCTTGCAATTTCAGATAGTGATTTACTTGCAAAATTGAAAGCATACTCAGCAGAGTTAAAAACACAGGTAGAAAACAAAGACAAAAAATTAAAAGAAATTGGATATAAAGAATATTTAAAGAACAAATAGGAGGATGAAACCATGGATTACAAGAAAGCTGGCGTAGATATTGAGGCAGGATACGAATCTGTAAAATTAATGAAACAGCACATTGCAAAGACAATGCGTCCGGAAGTGTTAACAGACATCGGAGGATTCTCAGGAGCATTTTCCATGAGTGCATTTAAAAACATGGAAAAACCAACTTTAGTTTCTGGTACTGATGGTGTAGGAACTAAGTTAAAACTTGCATTTTTAATGGACAAACATGACACTGTTGGTATCGACTGTGTAGCTATGTGTGTAAATGATATTGCATGTGCAGGTGGAGAACCTTTATTCTTCTTAGATTATATTGCATGTGGAAAGAATGAACCGGAAAAAATTGCCACTATCGTAAGTGGTGTTGCAGAAGGATGTCGTCAGTCCGGAGCTGCCTTAATCGGTGGAGAAACAGCAGAAATGCCAGGATTTTATCCTGTAGATGAATACGACCTTGCAGGATTTGCAGTTGGTGTTGTAGATGAAAAAGATTTAATTACCGGAAAAACATTAAAGCCAAACGATGTATTAATTGGTATTGCATCTTCCGGTGTACATAGTAACGGATTTTCTTTAGTTCGTAAAGTATTTACCATGACAGAAGAAGCACTTCATACAAGCTATGACTGCTTAGGAACAACTCTTGGTAACGCTTTAATCGTACCAACTAAGATTTATGTTAAAACATTAAAGAACATCAAAGAAGCCGGCGTTAAAATCAAAGCTTGTAGCCATATTACAGGTGGTGGATTCTATGAAAATATTCCACGTATGTTACCAGAAGGAATTCGTGCTGTAGTAGAAAAGAACAGCTATGATATTCCACCAATCTTCGAAATGTTAAAGAAAGATGGCGATATCAAGGAAGAAATTATGTACAATACTTTCAACATGGGACTTGGTATGGTAATTGCTGTAAATGAAGCAGATGTAGATGCTACTATGAAAGCAATCAAAGCAGCAGGAGAAATCCCATACGTTGTAGGACGTACAGAAGCTGGTGAAAAGGGAGTAACATTATGCTAAAAGTTGCAGTTTTAGTATCCGGAGGCGGAACAAACCTGCAGGCAATTATTGATTCCGTGGCAAACGGAAAGATTACTAATGCAGAAATTGTGACTGTTATCAGCAATAACAAGAATGCATATGCTTTAGAAAGAGCCCAAAAGGCAGGAATTCCTGCAAAATGTGTTTCTCCAAAGGATTATGAAAGCAGAGAATTATTTAATAAAGCATTGTTGGAAGCCGTGGAAGAATCCGGTGCAGATTTAATTGTACTGGCTGGATTCTTAGTGGTGATTCCACAAGAAATGATAGAAAAATACAGAAATCGTATTATTAATGTACATCCGTCATTGATTCCATCCTTCTGTGGAACAGGATATTATGGATTGAAAGTACATGAAGCAGCCTTAGAACGTGGTGTCAGAGTAAGTGGCGCTACGGTACACTTTGTAGACGAAGGAACCGATACCGGTCCAATTATTTTACAGAAGGCAGTGGAAGTGTTAGATGGAGATACTCCACAGATTCTGCAAAAGAGAATTATGGAACGTGCAGAATGGGTGATTTTACCTATGGCGATTGATTTGATTGCTAACGGTAAGATAGAAGTAAAAGACGGAAAAGTGATTAGTAAGTAAGGAGAAAGAATATGAAAGTTTTAATCGTTGGAAGTGGCGGTAGAGAACATGCCATTGCTACTGCAGTAGCGAAAAGCTCAAAAGTAGATAAGATATATTGTGCTCCGGGAAATGCAGGAATTGCAGAATTGGCAGAATGTGTTCCGATCGCAGCTATGGAATTTGACAAACTGGTAGAGTTTGCAAAGAAAGAAAACATTGATTTAACTATTATCGGTATGGATGATCCATTGGTTGGCGGTGTGGTAGACGCTTTTGAAGCAGAAGGCTTAAGAGTATTCGGACCACGTAAGAATGCAGCTATCTTAGAAGGCTCCAAAGCATTTTCTAAGGATTTAATGAAAAAATATGATATTCCTACTGCTGCTTATGAAAACTTTGATTCTGCAGAAGCAGCCCTTGCTTATTTAGAAACAGCCGATTTCCCAATCGTGTTAAAGGCAGATGGTCTGGCACTGGGAAAAGGTGTGTTGATTTGTAATACTTTAGAAGAAGCTAAGGAAGGCGTAAAATCCATTATGTTGGACAAGCAGTTTGGCTCTGCAGGAAACAGACTGGTTATTGAAGAATTTATGGTAGGACGTGAAGTGTCTGTACTTTCTTTCGTAGATGGAAAGACCATTAAAACAATGACATCTGCACAGGACCATAAACGTGCTTTAGATGGCGACCAGGGCTTAAATACAGGTGGTATGGGAACATTTTCACCAAGTCCATTCTACACAAAAGAAGTAGAAGAATTTTGTGAAAAATATGTATACCAGAAAACAGTAGATGCCATGGCAGCAGAAGGCAGACCATTTACAGGAATCATTTTCTTCGGTCTTATGTTAACAGAAAAAGGACCAAGAGTCTTAGAATACAATGCCCGTTTCGGTGATCCGGAAGCGCAGGTAGTACTTCCAAGAATGAAAAATGATATTATCGAAGTAATGGAAGCATGTATCGATGGAAAATTAGATACTATCGATTTACAGTTTGAAGACAACGCATCAGTTTGTGTTGTATTAGCATCCGAAGGATACCCTGTAAAATATGACAAAGGTCTTCCAATCAGCGGTTTAGAAAACTTCAAAGACAAAGAAGGCTACTATGTCTTCCACGCAGGAACAGCCATGAAAGACGGTAAGATTGTAACAAATGGCGGACGTGTTCTTGGTGTAACTGCAAAAGGAAAAGACTTAAAAGAAGCAAGAGCAAACGCATACGAAGCAACCAAATGGGTTGATTTCGATAACAAATATTGCAGAAGCGATATCGGAAAAGCAATCGACGAAGCTTAAAATATTATAAATAGCCAAAATTCCCAGACAGAAATGTCTGGGAATTTTTACGTAGGTGAGAGGATACGATTTGTCATATCGTTTTAGATTACGATTTTATTGTAATTAGAATCGCAATTATCACGATTAAATCACGATTAAATCACGATTAAATCGCGATTGAAATCGCGATTTAATCGTGATAAAATAGAAAAAAACAACAGGAGGTGCAATATGAAATTTGTTGAAAGTAGTTATTTGGAGTTAAAAGAAGTTGTTAATAGCGATTTTAAAAAGGAAATTATTGCATTTGCTAATACGGATGGAGGAGAAATTTACGTTGGAGTCACCAAAAACGGTAATATTGTAGGAGTAGATGATGCGGAAAAAGAAATGGAACGAATTAGCAATATGATACGCGATGGGATTGCTCCTGATTTGATTCCGTTTACAGCTGTTGAAACGATAGAACTGGAGGGGAAAACATTAATTCACGTAAATGTATCCCGTGGGGGTAGAATTCCATATCATTTAAAAGATAAGGGCTTAAAGCCAAGTGGAGTCTATATTCGTCATGGTGTGACGTCTATTCCGGCAAGTGAAGAAATGATCCGTGAAATGATTCGTCAAAGTGATGGAATAACATTTGATAAAGCAAGAACGTTGAATCAGGAGTTGACGTTTCAGTATGCAGAGAAATATTTTTCAAATCGCAATCTTGCTTTTAAAACAGAAAACAAAAGAACGTTAGGACTTATTGATGAAGATGGATACTATACCAATGTTGCGTTACTGTTATCTGACCAATGTGAGCATAGCATTAAATGTGCGGTTTTTGAAGGGAACGGAAAGACCCATTTTAAGACACGAAAAGAGTTTTCCGGTTCTATATTGAAACAGTTGGAAGAAGTTTATGAATATATCAATCTGCACAATAAGGTTTATGCGGATTTTGTAGGGCTGGAGCGTATAGAAAGCTTTGATTATCCGGAATATGCTTTGCGTGAAGCTTTGCTCAATACAATAGTACACAGAGATTATAACTATTCAGGTAGTATAATTATTAATGTATTTGACAATCGAATCGAATTTGTATCTCTTGGAGGTTTGGTAAAAGGAATTACATTGAACGATATTATGCGTGGTGTATCACAATCAAGAAATATGGTATTGGCAAATATTTTTTACCGATTAAAGCTTATTGAGAGTTATGGAACAGGAATTCAAAGAATTATGGAAAGTTATCCAAATAACATACAGCCTGAATTTTTTGCAGAACCATCCTCATTTGTAACGGTATTGCCGAATCTTCATGATTTTCAGCCAATCATCCAAAAGGAAGAAAACATGACTGCAGAAAGCAAAGTATTAGCCTTATTTGCGGAGAAGAAAGAAATCACCCGTAAAGATGTTGAAAAATTGTTAGATTGTTCCAGCTTCCCAGCTCGAAAAATTCTTAACTCACTACTGGCAGAAAACAAAATAAGTGTAATCGGAAATGCAAGGGCAACGAAATACATTTTAACAAAACCAGACAACAAATTTTAAAAACTCGCAAAAAGTTCAAAAAGTAACAGTAATACTAAGATTTATCCTTAATATTATCCTTGCAATTTCCCTCAATATCATATATACTTTACTTGTTTTAGTGTATTTCACAAAAGCGAAAATTTTGAGCTGATTAGCAGAAAAATTTTGCTGACATATTGTTGAAGTGGATGTGCTGTTGGAGGACAATTCCGGGGGATAAGATGTTCTAGGTATCCCGAGGTTTAGTTCTTGGCAAACAGTACGCAACCGGAACACATTCGCCATCCATGGCTCAGGTGTTCCTTTCCCGGACGTCCTGTCCGGGAATTGCTGAGTATCTATTGGGATACTAAGAACATCTAATCTCCCTCCATAGTCCTCCAACAGCACATCCACTTCAACAATATGTCCGCCAACTTTCGTCAAATCATCTCAAAAAATGCAAAGAAAATTAAGGAGTTGATATAAATTGGAACAAAACCCACCAAAAGCAGCATTAACCCAGGAGGATACCCCAATCCATCGCGCTCTTGAGGAGCAGAGAATTAACCGCCTGGCTCATTTTGATGTGCCTGGACACAAAGGCGGCAGGGGAAATAAAGAATTAAAACGTTTTCTTGGCGATACATGTTTACAGTTGGACATGAATTCCATGAAACCATTGGATAATTTATGTCATCCTGTTTCTGTGATTAAAGATGCACAGGAACTGACTGCCCAGGCTTTTGGCGCAGATGAGGCCTTTTTTATTGTAAATGGAACCACTGCGGCAGTACAGGCAATGATTATGTCCGTTTGTAAAGCGGGAGATAAATTAATCATGCCTAGAAATGTCCACAGAAGTGCTATCAATGCATTGGTAGTTTGCGGGGCACAGCCGGTATACGTAAATCCGGGCGTGAATCGTTCTCTGGGAATTCCTTTGGGAATGGCTATGGCAGATGTGAAAAAAGCAATGGATGAAAATCCGGATGCAAAGGCTATTTTGGTGAATAATCCTACTTATTATGGTATTTGTTCTGATTTAAGACAGATTGTAAAACTTGCTCATGAAAGAGGAATGTA
>CAYVCL010000069.1:0-14689 GCA_964450185.1 uncultured Lachnospiraceae bacterium
AAGGACAACCACACATGTTCATCATATTCATGTTCTTCGTGTTCCCCCTCTGCTTTGTGGACTTCTGCTTCTTCATGTCCTGCTTCTACTTCATGGGCATGTTCTTCCGCTTCCATACCTTCCACAACCACTTCTTCCACAACCTCATCTTGTAAAAAATCCATCACGGAAATCATTTGTGGCTTCTTCGGACTGTCTTCCACGGCTTCCTCAATCCATTCTTCGGAAGTTCCTCCATTATAAATGATTAAATCGCAATCATCTATTTTCACCATATCTTCCACAGAAGGCTGATAATTGTGAATATCCATACCATTATTTACAATCAGAGTAAGTTCTATATTTGCATTTTCTTCTCCAACAATCTGTCTTGTCCAATCATATTCTGGAAAAGATGCACATACAATCTTTAATTTATCATTTTCACTGCCTGTGTCTGCCTGTCCACTTGTCCCACAGCCCCAAAACAATACCGCTGTCATTGTTGTCATAAACAATCCTGTTGCTATTTTCTTCCCTATTTTCATAACCCAAAATCCTCCGCAGTGCGTTTTACATTTTCAAATCTGCAATTCATTTGCATTTTAATTATATATGGTTTGAAGTAATTGTCAAGGGAATTTGCAAATTTATTGCATTTTGAAGTGTAATGATTTACAAAACACTCATCAACGACTCAATTTATAGAATTGTTACAATCCACCTTTCACGTCTGGCACCGCACAGCCCCCTATAGATAAAGAAGGTTCCAGAGCTGTTATGGTCTGCTCTGGAACCTTCTTTATCTATAGGGGGCGTCCCGCCACCGTCAAAATCGAATTGTAACTATCCTATTCCTCTATTTGTTTTAAAATATCTTCTAATTTACGATCTATTCCACTAATTTGTGTAGAATTCTTTAAAAAATCCTGATATTTTTCTTCGTCTGAGGAATACGTCTTATTATTTAAAAAGTAGGTTTGTGATTTCTTTTCTATTAAATCCCATAATTCTTTCACTTCCTGACTGCCATTGTTTTGAATTCCTTTTGCCAGTTGATTGTTTTGTTCTTTAACGCCAGCCAAACCTGTAGTGATAGTCTTTAATAAGGAACTTGTGTATTCTCTGGCTCCCTCCACACTTGTTGAATCCTTAATAGCTGCTTTCAGTTGCTCAAATAACTCTCGATAACTGCTTAACTGTTCCTCAATTTCATCACACTTTCCAGACCAATTTGCAAGACTACCATACGCAAATTGGAGAAATTCATTACTTTTAGAACCTTTCGCATTTTCATAAGCTTTCGCAAATGTATTTCTTAATTTATTAATTGCACTTTCATTTTTAAGCATCAAATCTGTTGATGAAATTACATTTGAGTCAAGAATGAATTTATAATCTTTTTCCAATTCAGAAAGTCTTAATTCTTTCTCTTCTCCTGAATAATTTTCATCAATCCCTGCTTTTATTGTCAAATATTTTTCATCCATTGCAGAAATAACATCTATTCCTGCTGCCGTTTCATAATCACGATTGGATATTGCCTGTGCATAATCTCTCGAAACAGCATCAAATTCCGCTGCATAACCGTATTTTGACTCTGTACTAGCACCAAACATAGTCGTAAAACGATTTTTTCCAATATCCATTGCGTTGTACTCCGCAGATATATCTTCACCGCTTTCTAATGCGGCTATTCTTTTATCTGCTTCTGTACGATTAAGTAAATTTGTTTTCATGCTATAATCTGGTACAACCCCATTGTAATTAATCTTCATTTTATTTTCCTCCTCTAATTGAATTCTATATCACCTGCACCTCCACACACTTATCTTAATCAAATTCTTCATTTCATTCAATTACTCTTGCAGAAAGTGGACTTATTTAGCAGAAAATGGACATTTTTCAATGTTATTTATATATCAAATAACATTGAAAAACAAAATTCATTATCACTATTTTGAATAACATACGAACCTTTGTACTTCTTCACGATTCTAATGATATTTTTAATTCCTACTCCATGTTCATCTGGTCTTATAACCTTGGTTGTTTTTATTTCATTATTTTCGTAAACAATGGGATGGTTATATGTATTTTTCACTGATAAAATAACTTCGTTTTCATCTATCACAAATTTCAATTTTATAGTTTTGCTATTTTGGCATTTTTCACACGCTTCAATCGCATTATTTAAAAGATTCGACAAAAGAACTACCAAATCTTCATCTTGCATTTTTATCTTCGATAAATCATTTCCTCTAAATACAAATACAATCCCTTTACTAATTGCTTCCTGATATTTAGCATTTACTATTGCATTAATAATCACATGGTTCGTATTGATGACATTTTTTTCATTAATAAAATTCTCACTAATTCTACTAACATATTTACCCAGTTCATCGTATTCTTGTTCTTTCACCAAAGCTTCTATACACAAAATCTGATTTTTGAATTCATGAGATTTTCGCTTTTGTATTTCAAAATTTTCAGAAATAGAATGATACATTTCTATTTGATTCTTAACCTGCAATTCTAACATTTCTTTTTCATGCAATTTAGCCTCGCGTTCAACAATATCATTGATTAAAGCATACACAAAAACATTCATTCCAACCATCCCAAATGCTATTGTATAAAGAACATTTTCCTGCGTTTGATTTTCTGTATACGGAAATGTCATAATCATTGCTGCTATTGTAATAATTGTGAATGATGGGAAAAATAAAAACCTAGTCCATTCTGTATCAGCCAGCATCTCCATAGTTTTTTTCCCGAATTGCTTTTTGATAAGTAGAACACATAAAAAGAGTGCAATTTTGCCAAACACGATTATTAGATTTCCTTCTAGTGCATATGCGCATTGTACTTCACCCTCCTTTGTAAAAATAGCTCTATTTCCTGCATAAACAACATAATCTATAATCAATACCAACCCCTGATACAACATTGCTAGTACGGTAACTTTTTTTATACTAATTTCAAAATAAGAATACATAACCAAAGTTGTTACAGCTATAACTGCTATTTCTTTTATAATAAACCATGGAGATAGTGCAAAACTCCACACATAATCTGCTACGATTAACACTATCAACAATATGACTCTTTTCCACTTTCTTTGTTCTTTAAAATTCTCACAAAAACTTTCAAAAAATATTTCACAACATATAACTTCAAATACAACTAACGCCAAACTACTAAAATAACTAAACACTTACTACACTTCTCCTCTATACACTATAAAAGCATTTTTTACATCTTTATATCGAGCTTTTGGTACCACTAGTTCCTGATTATTGCTTAATATTAATTTATAATTTGCAATATTCTTTATGTGCTTCAAATTTACCAAAAAGCTCTGATGAATTCTCAAAAATTTGAACTCCTGCATATCCTTCTCTAGCTCATTTAACGTACCATACAAAGTGTATACTGTTAATCTATCTTCCATAATATGAAATTCAAGCTTATGCAATCTACTCTCTATATATAATATTCTCTCTAACAGAACATCTCTTTCACATTCATTAAATTTGAACGACTTCTTTAATGCAACATAATTCATTCTATCCAGAGTAGCATCCATACACTCAAAGATTGATTTATCAAAATTAATACTATTCTTCAGTAAATATCTTACTGCCCCAACTTTATATCCCTCTAACGAATAATCAATATAAGCTGTTGCAAATATAATTTGCATCTCAGAACTATATTCACGAATTTTTTGTGCGGTAGCAATACCATCAATTTCATCCATATTAATGTCAAGAAAAACAATTTTATACTGAACCATTTCTATTCCCATATTTAGAAATTCTTTTCCCGAACTAAACGTATCTATCTCAAACAAGATATCTTTTTGATTCAAATATTTCTCAACATACTTTTTAATATTTTCTCTGAAAATTTTTTCATCATCACATATTGCTATTTTGAGCATCCATTTCCCTCCTTATCTTATATAGCGCCACTATACATATGCGAACTTTTGTCTTTTTTATATACATTACTATAATTATTTCGGTTTTTCACAAAAATACTTTATATTTTTATACTGATACACTTATCAATTTCTTTTTTGTTTTTTCTCAAGAAAAAAGCAATATCAGCCCAATCTACTGATATTGCTCTTTCTACTTAACATTATTATCCTTACAAGTTTCGCATACTCCATACAAAATCGAATTCTCACACAACAACGATATTCCATGTTCTTTCAAGATATGTTCCTCAATGCTGTTCATAAAGCCACATTCCAAGTGAATTATTTTTCCACATTTCACGCACTGAATATGCAGGTGTTTATGGCAGTTGTGCTCTGGTTCTACGTAGCGGTAAGTGGATTTATCGCCTTTTTCTGACACAGATTTCATTACCTTGCCTTGGGCAACTAAAGCATCTAAATTACGGTAAATCGTGGATACATTTACAGGATTTCCCTCCTGCTCCATAAATTGCTGTATCTCGGAAACGGTTACTGTTCGTTCCTTGGTTGCTTCTAAATAATTTAATATTAACTGTCTTCCCTTGGTTTTATATCCATCACTACGTGCCATGGGTTTATCCTCCTATATACTTTTTATAGGTCTTTTTAAATTTACGTTCTGAAATATTATGTGAAAGTGTTCCTGACTGATATTCTCCATCGTTGTAAAAAATTACACTCTTTTCGCACCAACCGGAATAAACAAACAACAGCTTCGTAACATTTCTTTTTTCTTGATTCAATAACAACGTTTCTTCCTCTTCATATACAAATTCTACTGCCATTTCTTTACATTCCGCAATACCATCCGGATCAATGCTGGTTTCTTCTATATCCCTATTCTTTGGTAAAGTATTTAACGAAAAAAACTTTAAAAACTCCTCATCTTTTTTGGTTAATTCTGTAGTTTCGCCATCATAATACACCATAATTTTTTCTGGTATTGGATAAAAATCTTCTGCTCTTGTAAAATTGGAATACACGAAATAATTTGTGCCAATAAATAATACTATCGTAATGACAGCAAGAATTTTTGCAAAACGTATTACTGGTTCTTGTCTGTTGTCCATCTTACTTCCCCCTCTTTTTCTCTACAGTATACTTTACCAATCTTTTATTGTCAATCTTCGTTACCCCAACTGCCACTCCAAATACGCTAAGAAACCTCATGGTTCACATCCATGAGGTTTCCCTTTCTTACTCTATTCTCTTTTTAGAAATTGCTTCCGTTCCAGCCCCAGTCATTTACTCCATGGTAAGTCACATACACTGCATTTCCCGGTATTCCTAACTCTTTCTCGAAAATATTACAGATTTCTTCTGTCATCTGGTTATAGGCAGAAGATGAGGCATTTCCAAATAAGCTGACTGCCACATAGGCACCTTTTTCCAGCTTCTTTCCTCCCATATATAAATCATAATCATCTTCAAATCCTACCATAAGAAAGCTTTCCGGCTTATTTAAAATGGAAACTGCTTTTCCCAGTTCTGTTTTAATAACCTCTCTTTTTTCCGGTGCAACCTTCAATGTAATTTTTGAATCAATAAATGGCATGTTTCATACTCCTTCCGCTTATTATAATAATTTTACTTCCTATTATATATTAGCCTTTCTTGACCTGAGCTGTCAACTTGTCATCTTCCACATCAATATAAATCACATCGCCTGCGCTTAAATTTCCACTTAAAATACATTTCGCTGCAAGGGTTTCCACATGCTTTTGCAGGAATCTCTTTAATGGTCTTGCGCCATATACCGGATCGTAACCACCATCTACCACAAACTGCTCTGCCTGAGGGGAAAGTTCCAAGCTGATTTCTTTATCGGCAAGACGTTTATTTACATCTTCCATCAGAAGCTTGATAATACCGCCGATATTGTTTTTCGTCAGTGGCTTAAACATAATGGTTTCATCCAGACGATTTAAAAATTCCGGTCTGAAATGTGCTCTTAACTCTTCCATTACCGCTGCTTCTGCTGTATCCTCTACCGTTCCGTCCTCCTGTATTCCATCCAAAATGTACTGAGAACCAATGTTAGAAGTCATAATTAAAATAGTATTTTTAAAGTCCACGGTTCTTCCTTGAGAATCCGTAATTCGACCGTCATCCAATACCTGTAACAGCACATTAAATACGTCGGGATGTGCTTTTTCTACTTCATCGAAAAGCACTACGGAATATGGTTTTCTACGAACTGCCTCTGTCAACTGTCCGCCTTCTTCGTATCCCACGTATCCAGGAGGCGCTCCAATCAGCCGGGAAACGGAATATTTCTCCATATACTCACTCATATCAATTCGCACCATATTGTTTTCATCGTCAAACAAACTCTCTGCCAGAGATTTTGCAAGCTCTGTCTTACCTACACCGGTAGGTCCAAGGAACAGGAAGGAACCAATCGGTTTGCTTGGGTCTTTAATTCCTGCTTTGGAGCGGATGATTGCTTCCGTTACCTTGGTCACGCCTTCATCCTGTCCAATCACACGTTTATGAAGTTCATCGTCCAAATGAAGGGTTTTGCTCTTTTCGCTCTCTGTAAGCTTTGCCACAGGTATTCCTGTCCACCTTGAAATAATTCTTGCAATTTCTTCTTCACTGACAGATTCGTGTACCAGACGCAAATCTCTTTCTTTGATATTTCGTTCTTCTACTTCTAGTTGGGCTTTTAATTTTGGAAGTTCTCCGTACATCAATTCACCCACACGTTCATTGTCCCCTTTTATGGAGCATACTTCTATTTCACGATTGATTTCATCAATGCGCTCACGAATCTTACTTGCTTTTTCCAGTGCGGCTTTTTCATTGTCCCACTGGGCTTTTTTGCTTGCAAAATCTTCTCGTAATTCGGCTAATTCTTTTCGCAGTTCTGCCAGACGCTCTTTACTTAAGTTATCCTTTTCTTTCTTAAGGGCTGTTTCTTCTATTTCTAACTGCATGATTTTTCTATTTTGCTCATCTAACTCCGCTGGCATAGAATCCAATTCTGTCTTTATCAAAGCGCAGGCTTCATCTACCAAATCGATTGCTTTATCCGGCAGGAAACGGTCGGATATATAACGGTTTGATAACACTGCCGCAGATACCAAGGCATTGTCCATGATTTTTACTCCATGGAATACTTCGTATCTTTCTTTCAGTCCACGCAAAATGGAAATGGTGTCTTCCACTGTTGGTTCGTCCACCAATACCGGCTGGAAACGACGTTCCAATGCAGGGTCTTTTTCAATATACTGTCTGTATTCATCTAATGTGGTAGCGCCAATACAATGAAGTTCCCCTCTGGCAAGCATTGGTTTTAACATATTTCCTGCATCCAATGCTCCCGTTGTTTTTCCGGCGCCTACGATGGTATGAAGTTCATCGATAAATAAAATAATTTCTCCATCGCTTTTCTTTACTTCGTCCAACACTGCCTTCAGACGTTCTTCAAATTCTCCCTGATATTTCGCACCTGCAATCAATGCTCCCATATCCAAGGAGAAAATTTTCTTATCTTTCAATCCTTCCGGCACATCTCCATGGACAATTCTCTGGGCAATTCCTTCTGCCACCGCAGTTTTACCAACACCCGGCTCGCCAATCAACACCGGATTATTTTTCGTCTTTCTGGAAAGAATACGAATTACATTTCGAATTTCAGTATCTCGCCCGATTACCGGGTCCATCTGCTGCTTTCTGGCACGTTCCACCAAATCCTGTCCATATTTATTTAATGTATCATAAGTTGCTTCCGGATTGTCGCTTACCACTCTCTGGTTTCCTCGAACTGTGGACAATGCCTGTAGAAACCGCTCTCTGGTAATACCGTATTCCTTGAAAATTTCTTTGATTTCTGTATTTGGATATTTCAGCATAGAAAGGAAAATATGCTCTACCGAAACATACTCGTCCCCCATCTGCTTTGCCTCATCTTCAGCACTAATCAACACCTGATTTAATTTCTGTCCCACATACAATTTGCCGCCGGACACCTTTACTCTTTTCTGTAATGCCTGCTCTACCCGATTGATAAAATGCGTCTTATCAATCTCCATCTTTTCAATCAGCTTTCCAATCAAGCTGTCATCCATCGTTACAAGGCTGTACAACAAATGCTCCTGCTCAAGCTCCTGGTTACCATATTCGTATGCCAGCTTTTCGCAATTATTTACTGCCTCAATGGACTTTTGTGTAAATTTGTTAATGTTCATTGCTCTACCTCCTGACATGATTCTAACGTATTTTGCTACGTTTCAATGTGTTTTATTCGTTCCTAACTGCAACTATAGCACCAGTTGTTAGCACTGTCAAGCGTTGAGTGCTAAAGTTTTCTGATAATTCATGCAACCCCTTGATTTTACTGGGGTTGCAGGTTTCTTAAATCTTTATAAACTGATGTTTTTCGCGCTTTATGTATCGTATTTCTACATTTAGCATATAATTTTATAGGAAAGTTTATTGACTTTTCTATTTCCCCTTGTTAGAATGAAGGTACAGAGAAAGTTTACCACTGACCGATATGTGGTATATAAATGGTCGGGTTGAAAATTTAGTCCTTCGCCGTAAGGCGAGGGACTTTTTGTATAATGAGAGGGAGGGAACGAATGAAAAAAACAGGATTTTATATTATTAAAGTATTGCGAAACTAGATAACAACCGAGAAAGTGCTTTTCTCATACAGGATATGTTTCCGATTACTAACGATTACATTGAACGTGAGTATACGATTGCCGGAAATCATTTAATGTTAACTAGTGAACACACCGCTAAAAAAATTGAACAAAAAGCCAAGAAAATTTTAGCGATGCTGAAACGAGGAGTCAAATTCACCCCAACACAACCACGTGTATTGGATATTTTAAAAAAACTACAAGAGTAGAATATACATATGATTACGAACTTCTACTCTTTTTCTACTTTTCCTCCAAAAACTGCCCCAAATCTTCCAACACTTCCTCCCGCACCTTATATGTTTTATTCCCCACATACAAAAAAAGCAAAATAATCATCAAAAAGCACGGAATCAACACCATTTCCACCATTGTAATTTCTACAACAAGGGCTTGAATCCACAAAATCAAAACAATCCCAAAACACACCATCAAAAATACTCCTACATACTTTATCTGTCTATTTTCTTCCCGCAAAATTCCCATATATTCTTCCGGTGTTATTTCTCTTTTGCCTTTTCTTTTCTGTTCTTCATTTTTCTTGTGGAAACGCTTCTTTAACTCCAATGGTAATTCATTCTGTATTGTCTGTTTATAAGTATTTTTCATACTTTCACGCAATATTCTTATTGCTGAATCCTTTGGTTTCCTTATCGTCCCAAAAGTTTTATATCGTGTAACAAGCTTTGCAATTCTATATCCCACAATATATATGATACAAAAGAGCATCACAGGGAAAAGCGACACCTCCAACAAATTCTCCTTTCCGCCCACCACAAGCATTGTGATTCCAAAAGACAAAATCACAATAGCTGTGTTCAATCCATAGAATATTTTTCTGTTCATGTTCTTTAAACGAAACATTAATTGTTTTCCCAAAAACAGCACAAGTATTTCTGCCAAAATTGTAATTAAAATCCCACAAAAATAACCGCCCAGCTCTACTTTTGCTGTCATAACATGAAAACTTTCCGGCTGGTCTGTTGGAAGAATTTCCCAGTATTCATTTTTTAACTTTCGTTTTTCTTCCGCATAGCTTTCCATTACTCACATTCCTCCCTATTCGCTTCTTTCACCCGCTCTGCCAGTTCAAGAATGGTAATCCCCTCTTTTTCACACTGTTTTAAATAGTTCTCTTGTGCCTCATAGATGTCATTATTCATAAATATCTTATAAATTCCATAGTATATTACAAAAAGAATTACTCCGCCACCTACTGCACTAGAAAATCCGCCATCTGTCCAGAAAAATACAACCGAAATCGCCAAAATTGCAAATATAAACAACCGTATAATCCAATCACATATTTTCACCATTTGACATTCTCTTTGCAGCTTTTTCATATATTTTTCTATTGTAAGCTCTGGTTTTCCTTTTTTTATAAGCTTCTTATTCTTTCTCTCAAAAGTTTTTTGTAATTCTACAGGCCACTGCTCTATAGTTTTCTCTAAATTCGCCTGATGAATTGCTTTTACACTGCCCGGTTCTACCGGCTTTTTCATAGTTCCATATTTTCGATATCGTGTTCGCAATTCAATAACTTTGTATCCGGTACAATATATAACGCAAAAAATCGTGACCGGAAATAATGGTACTGCAATAACTTGATTTGCCAAAAACACAGATGCAGGAATCATACAAATCAAAAATACTGCAACCGAAATAATAGAAACTACTGTAGCATTTACCCTTTTCACACGAAATATCAGGTATTGTCCTATATACTTGAACAATAATGCAAAAATTAGTCCAAAAATAATTCCACCTATATACCCGCTTACGTCCGTAGTTGCTGTCAACAACTGAAAATCTTCCTCTTCCCACAACACTCCAATTTCAAACAAATAAAAAAACAATTCCAGACAACTGATACGATATACCCATTTAGGAAATCCTTTTATCCACTGAATCACGCTATGATATTCTGAAAAATAATTTTTACAAAACTCTTCCACATCTTTCCCCACTATTTTCTCCAGCGGTTTTCCCTTTCTCTGGGCAGTGTAAAGTACATCCACCAGATTCATCATCATTTCTTCTTCTGTCTTTTCGTCCACATTCTTTAAAAGGGCATAGGCTTCCACCCGCTCAAAACATTCTCTGTATTCATTTTTTAATTTTTCTTTTTCAACCAGATAGCTTTCCATCTCTCTTACTCCTCCCATCCCTCAAACAGTACTCTTTCGGCACTCTGGGTAATTTTTTTATAATTTTCTTTAAAACTTTCATACCGCTGCCTGCCACTTTCTGTAATACTGTAATATTTTCGAATTGGTCCCAACGGGGACTTTGCCTTTCTACAACTGATAAAACCGTTTTTATCCAGTCTGGTTAACACCGGATAAAGTGTTCCTTCCCCAAGGCTTTCAAATCCACATTGTTCCAAGATAGATAAGATTTCATATCCATAAGTTTCTCCCTTTTCAATTACCCCAAGAACACAGCCCTCTAAAATCCCTTTCATTAATTGCGTATCGTCCATGTTTCACCATCTCTTTTTCTAAATCATTGAACATATTCCCTACTTGGTATTATCAAGTAGTTTAAAACAAAAATAGCATAACTACTTTGTATTGTCAAGTACCTATGCTTTAAATTGGAGGCAGATGATTCTCTGCCTCCTCATTATTCTGCCTACAGGCTTAGTATCTGTTTTATCCCTGCACTACTTTATTTAACTGTTCTGAAAGCCCCTTAATCTTCTCAACGATTTCCACAAGACTTTCTGTTCCAGCGCTGTTTTCCTGCGTTGCCGCAGACACCTGTTCCACTGCATTACAGTTTAACTGTGTATTGTTGCTAATCTGTTTCATATTCTCTGCAACTTCATCACTCTTTTCACGAATGATTTCTGCTGCCTTATCAATTTCATGAATCTGTCCGTCCAATTCTTCGTTGGATGCCGTAATAATATTGGCTGACTCATTTGCCTTTTCAATGCTTTCCATCCCTTTTTGGGTGTAAATGGCATTTTCTTCCATCGCCCTTACCGCATCCTCCGTATTTTGCACAACCTCATTTACAATACTTCCAATACTTTCTACCGCTGTTTTGGTACGTTCTGACAGCTTCTGAATTTCTTCTGCTACCACTGCAAATCCCTTTCCTTGTTCCCCGGCTCGCGCCGCTTCAATGGTAGCATTTAAAGCCAAAATATTAGTCTGGCTAGAAATTTTCGTAATTGTTTCTACAATTCCAATAATTTCCTTGGATTCTTCCCCAAGATTACTGATAATCTGCTTACACTCATTGGTACTACTATGTATCTGCTCCATACTGGCAGTAACATCATTCATTCTCTTTTGATTTTCCTGTGTATTTTCACCGATTTGTTCCGTAAGCTTAGCTGTTCTGTGATTCATGTTGCTAAGCCCCATAAGCTGTTCCGTAATATCCTGTATCTTTCGGTCTGCATTTTCCACCGCTTGTGTGTTCTCTGTAGAGCCAAGCAACAAACGCTCTGTTTCCTCTGCGATACTCTGATTTGCCTGAAGAGAAGCCTCTGTAATTCCGGAGAGCTTCGATACCATACCAAACATTACGTCCGAAGTCTGTGCCGCACTTTCTTTCATCTGCTTCATTCGGTCATACATTTCTTTCTGTTCCTCTGCCCCCATCAGGTTGGAAAGCATGGATGCCGTTCTGCTGCAAAGCATTGTGAAAATCGCTGCTACTGCAATTAAAACCAAGGCTCTTGGAATCACTCCAAATATAATCACACTGTTAAATTGAGTAAAGTTATCATCCTGTAAGGTATCCATGTAAAATGCTAATATCTGCCCTACAGAAACACCTACTACCGTAAGAACCGTCGCCACAATATTCAATCTTTTTGAAAAATAAAGACTGGCAATGGCAATGGAATACACATAAATTGCTACCACATGATAAGTAAGAGTAATACTAAGAAGGGTTACAAATATTGATGCACAAACAACATTCAAATACTTAATATAATTCCCTTCCTTTTTGAGCACATTTACCATTAACGTTGGCAACAACAACAAACACCCTCCGCCGATATACGCCACTGTCATAATCGTTTTATCTACTGTAAATATCCCCACTACATTCAATAGATAAATCAGTGTAAAAATTACAAATGTAATTCTCATAACCTTTGCTACTAATAAATTTGCTTCCTTTTCGTTTTGCTTGAGTAAACCCATAATTCACCCTTCCCCTTTCTCTTTTGGTATACGGAAACTTTATTGTTTATCCTTTACCCCTGTGACCGGAGTGGTACAAAAGTTTCCAGACTTTATCAGCATTAAGGTTGCCTTGAACTCCACACTCAACATCTCTGATATTTCTTCCGGTGTAAGCCGACAAACCTTCCCTGCAACCAGTACACAGATACCAAATGTATGAAGCCACACTTGTCGAAACAATAGCTCTGCATCCGCCCTGCATAACTCATAATCCCTCTGCATAATTTCGATACAAACCTCTACCGTATCCCCAAGTTCCTCAATTAACATCGCATAGGTCTGACTTCCATCATGCTCCCGCATATACAGAAGTTGAAACAGCTTCGGCTCTTTCATGGCAAACTCAATCATCTTCATTCCCACATACTTAAATGCAGGCGTATAATTCAGTGCATCGCTAACGTATGCTTCAAATTCCTTCATGGCTACATTTCTTACTTCCCCATGCAATTCTTCCATGTTTTTAAACGCTGTGAATATGGGGGAAGACGAAGTTCCAAGTTCCTTTCCCAACTCTCTTGCAACCACAGATTCAATTCCATCTTTTCTTGCCATTTCAAATGCTTTGTTAATAATCTCATCCCTTGTGTATTTCGCTTTCGGTGGCATACTCTACATCCTTCCAAGTTTTCGTAACTTTGTTATGTAACATATGTATTATTATACACCTTTTCCCCTAATTCTGTCAAATAACTCTACTCCTGCTTCACACAAAAATGCATCCCCTGTCCTAACAAGAGATGCATTTTCTTATATAACTTTATTTTTTTATTTTAACAGACTTCACAGCACTATATTTGCTGTATACCTTTTTTCCATTATATGTAATGTAGGAACGCATTCTTACATAATAAGTTTTACCTTTTTTCATCTTTTTATAAGTTGCAGATGTTTTAGTTTTGGAAAGAGTCTTCTTCACTAAACCGCTTTTGAATTTCTTATTTGTAGCATACTGTAACTCATAGCCACTGGCACCGGAAACTTTTTTCCATTTGATGCTTAATTTCTTTCCGGAAAGATTTTTTACACTGCGCAGGGTAGGAGCTTTCGGTGCACTGACGGAATAATCTAAAGTGAATGTATAAGAACCCACTCCATATCTGGAATTATTTTGTGTAAATGCAATATAGTAGTTACCGGATGCCAATGTAAGCGTTCCCACAGTGCTTTTTCCGGAAGACAGAGTGTTGCCTCCTACCATATTCAAATTCTTGTCATATACAACAATTTTCATTGTATTGTCTGTAGAGTTCAGCACATTTATATTAATGTTACCTTTGGCAGGTACATTAAATTTAAAGAAGTCGATTTCATCATTGGCAGCCAGAACACCTTTGTACTTTTTCTGAAGATTGATAGCGTAGGCACTAGTGGTTAAGTCGTTGTTCTTTGTCTGGGTTTCTGTCAAGGTTTCCTTCAGTGCATTCTTAGAAGCAGTAAAGGAGAATGAAGCACCACTTGTTATTTTCAAATAATAGTTTCCACCAGTCAAGTAAGTACTTAAACTGTAGTCAGTACCACCATAAGCACTACTTCCACAATGATATACTTCTGTCAAATCTTCATCATAGATATAAAAATGTATCTCATAGCGATAGGTACGTGTTCCTCTCAATATCAATTCAGAAGCTGAACTTAAGGAAAACTTATAATATCTGAGATTATCCGAACCGGATGTTTCTTCTGCAATGGAAGTATCAAAGGATAATTCCCTTGCCTTTTCAAAGGGTAACCCTCTCATCTTTCGTCTGGCAAACCAATCCTGCCTACATGAATCAGATTGGCAGAATAAGGCTTCCGAATGGTCCCCTTAAAAAGGCTACAATAAAATTATATATTTATATATATTATAT